>JAYUFF010001025.1:0-8865 GCA_043738825.1 Schlesneria sp. | reverse complement strand
TCCACATGTACGAGAAGATCACCGCCGAGAACCCGTACAAGGTTCCCATGCGAATCTACCCGGCGGTCCATTACACGATGGGCGGCCTGTGGGTGGACTACAACCTGCAAAGCAATCTGCCCGGTTTGTACGTCCTCGGCGAAGCCAACTTCTCCGACCACGGAGCCAACCGCCTCGGCGCGAGTGCCCTGATGCAGGGCCTGGCCGATGGCTACTTTGTTATTCCGTACACGGTCGGCGATCACATCGCGACAAAGAAGTTGAAGCCCGTCTCAACCGAGGCCCCCGAGTTTGGTGAGGCCCTCGCGTCATCCAAAACGCGCGTCGAGGCGATCCTAAAAGTGAACGGCAAGCGCAGCGTCGAGCAGTTCCACCGGGCGCTCGGTCACATCATGTGGGACAATGTCGGGATGGGCCGCAATGAGAAGGGCCTCATCAAGGCCATCGACTCGATCAAGCAACTGCGAGAAGAGTTCTGGTCCGACGTGAAGGTGCTCGGCAGCGGTGAGACGCTGAACCAGAACCTCGAACACGCCGGTCGAGTCGCCGACTTTCTGGAGTTCTCCGAGTTGCTCGCGAGTGACGCCCTGCATCGCGACGAATCGTGCGGCGGCCACTTCCGCGAAGAGCATCAAACGAGCGAAGGCGAATGCGCCCGCAACGACGACAAATTCTGCTACGCCGCCGCGTGGGAGTTCCAAGGCGTCGGAGGCGACTCGATCCTGCACAAGGAACCGCTGACGTTCAACGACTGCCCGCTGGGGACAAGAAGCTACAAGTGACAACCAATCGAGTTCGATCCGCCAAACGAGTTCGATTCGCACGGATTTAGCCCGGAGGGCGACATACGGTAGCCCACGGCGTCAGCCGTGGGGTTGGGATCGAGAATATGAACCAGCCCCGAAGGGGCGACATATCGTCGATCGCAGAGCACGAAATTATGTCGCCCCTCCGGGGCTTGAGACGAAAATCAACAACGACCTACCCACTGACGCCGTGGGCTACCTTATGCCGCCCTCCGGGCTGAGGACATTGGAACTTCGGGCAACGCGATGTTTCATCACGACAGCCCGGCGATTGAGATCGAAAGCCAACCATGAGCCATGCCGCTTCCAAATCATTGAACCTCACCCTGAAGATCTGGCGACAGGCCGGGCCGAACAAGCCCGGAGCGCTGAAAAATTACCAACTCAGCGGCATCTCGACCGACATGTCGTTTCTGGAAATGCTCGACATCCTGAACGAACAGCTCATCGCGAAGGGTGAGGAACCGGTTGCGTTCGATCACGACTGCCGCGAGGGAATCTGCGGGACGTGTGGAGTGATGATCAACGGCCAGGCGCACGGCCCCGACAACACGACGACGACCTGCCAGCTTCACATGCGACGATTCAACGATGGCGACACGATTCTGATCGAGCCGTGGCGGGCGACGGCCTTCCCCGTCGTGCGCGATCTGGTCGTGGACCGCTCGGCGTTCGACCGCATCATCCAATCGGGCGGTTACGTTTCGGTGAACACCGGCGGCGCTCCCGACGCCAACGCGATCCCGGTTCCCGGCCACAAGCAACAGGAGGCAATGGCCGCCGCCGCCTGCATCGGCTGCGGCGCGTGCGTCGCCTCGTGCAAGAACGCCTCGGCGATGTTGTTCGTCTCGGCCAAGGTGTCGCATCTCGCCAGCCTGCCGCAGGGCCAGACCGAGCGGAGCAAACGAGTCGTCAGCATGGTCGCCACGATGGACCAGGAACAGTTCGGCAACTGCACGAACACCGGCGAATGCGAAGCCGCCTGCCCCGCCGGGATCAAACTGACCAACATCGCCCAACTCAACCGCGAGTACATGAAGGCGGTGTTGTTCTCGGGCGAGTGACAACCGACTGTCGTTGGAAGGAGTGAAATCGTGAGTACTGGATTGCTGGAACGGCTCGAAACGGAACTCGACAACCTGCCCGAGCCTGAACAACGAATGCTAATGGAACACTTGGCGCGTCGCCTTCATGTTCAGGTCGCTCAGTGGACGGGTGGCTTCGCCACCGATCTGGATGCGATGGCTCGTGATCCTGAGATTCAAAATGAACTCGTTGCGATCGAACATGAGTTTCGAGCGACCGATGCCGACGGCTTGGAACTCGTGCCATGACCATTCGACGCGGCGATGTCTACTTCGTCGATCTCGATCCTGTGCGCGGCCGGGAGCAAGCCGGTCGTCGTCCCGTGGTGGTGCTGTCGGTTGACGAAATCAACGAACGTCCTCTCGTCGTCACCGTTGTGATCGGGACCAAGGGCGAAAACGTTCATCGCGACTACTTCACCAACGTCCGCGTGACTCCGGCCGAATCCGGGCTTCCGTTGGAAACAGTCTTTCTCGGGTTTCATGTGAGATCACTCGATCCAAAACGATTCCCCGGCGCGGCTGCCGGACACCTTGTCGAAGCCGCCCTGCTGCGTCTTGAAACCGCCGTCAGGCGCTGCTTGGGACTTTGATTGTTCCGCCCCCGTCCGCTCACCGGAATGAAAACTTCATGACACTTCTCCGCACACCCCTCTATGACTGGCACGCCTCGCACAACGGTCGCATCGTCGAGTTCGGAGGCTGGGAGATGCCCGTCCAGTACACGAGCATCGTGGACGAGCATCATGCCGTGCGGAGGGCCGCCGGGTTGTTCGACATCTCGCACATGGGGCGGCTCGCGTTCAGCGGCCTCGACGCCGAACCGCTGTTGTCGCGGTTGTTGACCTGCCGCGTGGACAACCTCGTTGACGGGCAGATTCGCTACGGACTCGTCTGCAACGAGGCGGGCGGTGTGCTCGACGACGTGCTCGTCGATCGGCTCGATTCGATGAATTTCGGCCTCGTCGTGAATGCCAGCAACCGCACGAAGATCGTCGCGTGGATTGAGAAACTCATCGCGGAGATCAGGCCCGAGCATCGCGCTCGCGACCTGGAGTTCGAGGATCAGACGCTGGAGACCGCGATGATCGCCATTCAGGGGCCGAAGGCTCTGGCGATCATGTCGCGAGTGACGAACAGCGCGGTCGAACTGAAGTCGCTCAAATACTACACGGGCTGCCCCGGTGAGGTCGCCGGCCTCGAAGCCTTCCTCAGCCGCACCGGCTACACGGGCGAAGACGGCTTTGAAATCATCATCGAACAGGATGCCGCCGCGACTCTGTGGCAGCGTCTGTTGGACGAAGGGTTGGAAAACGGCCTGATCCCCTGCGGCCTCGGCTGTCGCGACACGCTGCGGCTCGAAGCCGCGATGCCACTCTACGGCCATGAACTTTCTGAAACAGTGGACCCACTCACGGCGGGCCTGTCGTTCGCGGTGAAGCTCGACAAGCCTGACTTCATCGGGCGCGAGGCACTGCTCAAGATCAAGGCTCAGCCGCCGCAGTCCGTTCGCGTCGGCCTGCAACTCGCCTCAAAACGGAAAGCCCCCGAACACAGCGAAGTCTTCGTCGGCGACACGCGAGTCGGTGAGGTCTCGTCGGGGTCGTACTGCCCGACGCTCGACAAGTCGATCGCGATGGCCTACGTCGGCGTGGCTCACTCATCGACGGGGGCACCGGTCGAGATCGACGTTCGCGGCAAACGAGAACCCGCCACCGTCGTGCCGCTCCCGTTCTACAAGCGTCCGGCCTGATTCCTCCCTAGAAGCGGTTTCAAAAACCCGATCGCGTCGTAGCCACGTTCGCCAGAACGTGGGGTTTTCGCTGGTTTGCCCACGTTCTGGCGAACGTGGCTACGGTTTTGAAACCGCTTCTACCCACTCTCCACTTTCGGACTTCCCATGGCCCCACGCGACTTGTCGAGATACCAGGAAAAGATCGTCAAGCGGTACTACGAGAACCGCCCCGCGCTGGATGCGGAACGGCTGAGCGAACTCGTCGCCGAGCTGTATCTCGCCAGCGACAAGAAGAAGCCGAAGCTGTGGGAGTCGGCCAAGGACATCATGCTCCGCCTCGGCACGCCGCAGTCGCGCGTCGATCACGTTCTGAAGACCGCCGACCCGGTGATCCTCGCCGAAGTCGTCAAGGATGTGCAGTCGGGCAAGATCCGCCCGAAGCCCCCCGAGAAAAAGCCGGAAGCGCCAGAGTGATCATCGGCCGTCTGCGGCAGGTTGGTCCCACTCCGGATGTCTCTGTTCTGGGGTCGGGCGTTCGCGTGAGACCTCTTGTCCGGACCAAGGGGTCCAGACTACGTTCCGGCGTCTCATTCCTTCAGCTTCTTCTTGAGAACGCTGATCGCAACCTCCGCCGCTTCGCGCACGGGGAACATCGGCCCCCACTGATCCTCAGGATCGCGATCATGGAGTGGGCGCAGTGGTCCCTCCCGAACCAGAGGGTCTGACTTGGCCATCGTTTGCAACAGGGCCAGATCATCGGCGGTGCCAATCTTCTCCAACCCATACACGGCCCAGGCGCGAAACAGGCCCGCGTCGGGATCGCGAGCCAGCGTGATGATCGACTCGCGCACCGACTTGTCACCCCGTTGGGCCAGCGCCACGATCACGGTGTCCCGAGCCCGCCCCTTCTGGCGAGCAGCGAGTTCGCGCAGGGCGCGGTCATCAACATGGATGACGACCAGCACGTTGAAGAAGCGGTGATAATTCTCCTCGCCTATCGTATGAACGAGCGAGGCCCCGCAAACATGTCGATTGTTGGGATCGGGTTTGTTGATGTCGGGCATGTCAGCAACCGCAGCCACGGCTTGAGCAATCGCCTCAACCGCCTCAGTGGCCAGTTTGCCTTCCGGGGCCGTTGCCAAAACGTTTGCCGCACACCAGCGCACCAAATCGTGTTTGTTCTGCAAACACTTCTTCAGCGACGGCATCCGTTCTTCGTCGAGGGGCAATTTCACCGCAGCATTCAAAGCCGTCGTGAGGACATCTGAATCGGTCGCAGTCAGGAGCGTCCAGGCTGCACTGCGATCACAGGCAATCAGATTATTTGCCGCCCAGCGTTGCAGGTTGGGATTCTCCACTTTGACATCGCCAAGCGCGATGTCGTGTAGCAATGCTCGCGACCCGGCGGTGTCCGCCACTTTGAGCGCGAGAATCGAGCGATGCACAAAGCCATAATCTTGAGACTTGGGAATCTGGCTTCTCAGGCTTTCGATTGCCGATTCAACTCTGAGCATGACGGCACCGGTCCGATCGGAGCCATCCCGCTTCACGGGCTGGTCATCTCGCTTCGCCGCTTGATCAGCGCCAGCCGGTGCCTTAGCCTTCTGAGGGGCGGCTTCCTTGTGGCCCTGAACGGGTTGCTTGGCGGCACCCGTGGCGGGCTGGGAATTCCGTGCCTGCACTTCAAACGTGTGGAAGCGGTCCATCTCAGCGGCCAGTTTGGGAAAGGCTGTTTTGAACGCGTCCACTCGTTCATTGGCCTGTTGATCCAGGTTGAGGTTCAACTCGCATTTCACTAACTGCTGCTGGGCCGACAGGTAGTACTTGATCTCACGGGGATTCCCTGCATTCGTCGGCATTGGAACACGAGCGAACCAGACGCTGGCTTTCTCGTGATCGTGCTTCGCCTGCGCGTACATCAGACCGATTTCAAAGGCCAGTTTGTCCGCCTGCTCGGTACCGGCAAATTCTTCGGCCGTCTGCTTCAGCAGTTCAATGGCTTTGTCGTGGTCGCCCAGGACACCATGCAACCCGCTCAGACGCATCGCGCAGTACGCCGCGATTTCTGTTTGGGGATACGTGTCGATCACCTCCTGGTATGCCTTTGCCACGTCAGTCGCCTTCGACTCAATCTCGACAACCTCTGGCGATGGTGGCTTGCCCTCGGCCTTGTGGCGCTGCATGGCACCAGCCCTCAGCAAACCCAAGGCTTGCATTCGCCTTTCCATGTCCGCCCGCATCAAATCGGCGTTGTCTCTGGCTTTGCCGGCGGCGAGACGATCCTGATAATTCAACTTTTGAAGCGGCCTTGGCGGCACAGCTTCTGGCTCGGCGAGAACGACATCGCCCACCAACAGAACCGCGATCGTGGCCGTCACACACCAGACGATTCGATGAACGGAAGCACTGCCGTCGCGAATCCTTTTAAGCTGCATGCGCTTGATCCTCCCAATGCAATTGAAGTAACGCGGCGGACCCCGGAAGCAGAACGCCGCAGGATGATGTTGCGAATTATTCTATCGGCTGGGTGGCCCGGAACGAACAGGGACACCTCGAAAGGCAACTTGCTCGCGCTCGGGCAGGTTGGAAACCTACCCCACGTCACGCTTCCGCTCGCGGAGCGGGAGGGCTACCTTGCTGCCGCTTGCTGTGAAGACTCTGTTGCCTCGATCCTCATCCCTGACGAAAGGCCGACCATGACGATGCAGACTACGCGACGCGACTTTCTGGCGACCACGACGGCGGCGGCGGCCGGAGCCGTTCTGCCGTATTGGGCTTGGACGCCGAGCACGATGGCGCAGGAGACCAAGTCTCCGAACGAGCGGCCTCGCGTCGGCTGCATTGGCAACGGCGGCATGGGTCGCGGAGACGGTGGCTCGGTGAAGCGGTATGGCGACATCATCGCCAACTGCGACGTGGACCAGTCGCACGCCGAGAAGTTCAACAAGGAGATTGCCGGAGGCAAGTCCGAGGTCTATGAGGACTACCGCAAGCTGCTCGATCGGAAGGACATCGACCTCGTCACGATCAGTACGCCCGATCACTGGCACACGCGAATCGCTTTGGCCGCATTGCGAGCGGGCAAGGACGTTCACTGCCAGAAGCCGCTCACGCTGACCATCGATGAGGGCAAGCTGCTGTGCAAGGTCGTCAAGGAAACCGGCCGCGTCTTCCAGGTCGGCACGCAGCAGCGCAGTGAGAACAACAACATGTTCCTCAAGGCGGTCGCGATCTGTCAGGAAGGCCGCCTCGGCAAGATCAACAAGGTGACGTGCGCGATCGGCGGTTCCCCGAGGGGCGGCACGTTCACGAAGGAGACGCCTCCCGAGGGACTCAACTGGGACATGTGGCTCGGTCAGGCTCCGCTGGTCGATTACATCAAGCAGCGGACGCACAACGATTTCCGCTGGTGGTACGAGTACTCGGGCGGCAAGCTGACCGACTGGGGTGCGCATCACGTCGATATCGGCCAGTGGGGGATCGGGATGACCGAGCCGGACAGACCGCAGGACGGCCCGCAGTCGCTGGAAGTTATCGCCGTCGATCATCCCGTTCCGTTCGAGAAGGGCTGGCCGACCGTCGATGACACGTTCAACGCCGCCGTCACCTTCGACGTGAAGGTGATGTTCACGAACGGCGTCGAGATGCGGATTCGCGACAACGCGCCGGACCTTGGATTCGACAACGGCGTCATGTTCGAGGGCGAGAAAGGCCGCATCTTCGTCAATCGCGGCAAGCTGACCGGTCAGGCGGTCGATGACCTGAAGGACAACCCGATCTCCGACGATGTCCTCATCAAACTCCGCAAGGGGAAGCGGCTCGACAACCACATGGCCAACTTCATCGAGTGCTGTCGCGACCGTTCGACTCCCGTGTCGGATGTCTGGTCGCACCATCGCATCCTGACGACATGCCATCTGGCCAACATCGCGATGCGTCTGAACCGAACGCTCAAGTGGAACCCCGAGACCGAACAAATCGTCGGCGACGAAGAAGCCAACAAGTGGCAAGGCCGCGAACAGCGCCAGGGCTACGAGGTCGCGTGAGTATTGCGAACGAACTTGAGTACTTGCCATGTCTGTGCCACTGGCGAGCGTCTTCGCTCGCCAGTGGCTTGTGACGATGCAGACCCATTGGGAATGCCAGTGTCACCCGCGTGAGGATTCCTTTGGTCTTGGATAGCGACACATGACTCAATCCACGGTCTATGTCGAAACAACCGTGATCGGCCATCTCGTTGGCCGCTTACTGACTCGCCGAGGAATGACATGTCCCAAGACTCCATCACCGACGAAATACGGTCCATTCGACATCAGTTGGCCGAACAGTGCGGCAACAGTGTCGCCGCGGTTCTGGCCGACGTGCGAAAGCGAGAAGCGTCTGACGGACGAGCTTACGTGACGCTATCCAAACGCCAAGTGCTGACCGGAGTGCCTCAGCAAGTCGGCACTGTCGATCAGTCCACGAAGCGACTCGATGAGCGATCTTCAACGCCAACTGCCGGATAGACGCTGTCAACGAAACTGGCACTGGAATGCACTGGCGACCCAAAGCGACCGCCAGTGGCACCCGCGCGCAAGGGTTACGAGGTCGCGTGACAGGCTGCGCGGATCACTTCTCTGTGAGGCAATCAAGAAGGGAACTGCAACGTGTCTGAAATTCTCACGTCCACCTTTGTGCTGGCTGTCAACGATCTGGCGACTTCAAAGAGGTTTTATCAGGAGAAGCTTGGTTTCGCCGAAGACTTCAGCGTCGATGGATGGGCATTCTTGAGTCGCGGCGCTTGCAAGCTGCGTCTGGGCCATTGTCCCGATGCGATGCCGATGTCGAAAAATCAGGATCACTCGTGGTTCGCATATCTACACGTCCGGGACGCATCTGGTCTTTACGAAGAGACCGTCAAGCATGGTGTGGAGATCTGGCACAAACTCGCGGACAAGCCCTGGGGAATGCGCGAATTTGCCGTCGTCACTCCAGACGGTCACAGGATTGTGTTTGGGGAAAGACTGCCTGTTTAGCCGGATGCAAAAACCAAAAGCCCCGTAGGTCAGGCTGTGCCTGGCGATGATTCGAGTTCAACAGATTCAGATGATCGTCAGGCACAGCCTGATCTACGTGACTCGAATCATCTCAAGATTCGTTCCGTCGGTCGGGACGATTTCTCATTCGTCGAAGTGCCAGGCAGGGCCATCGCCTGTTTCAAATGGGGGTGCCACGGTCACGGAGCTTCGACGTGGCC
>JAYUFF010001024.1:0-3357 GCA_043738825.1 Schlesneria sp. | reverse complement strand
ATAAAGCTCTTTGTCTTGCACCGATCCGCCCTCCGGACGAATCTTCTATCCATTCAGACACCCACACCAAAGTCCGATGGACCGTTTATCCTTGCTTTAGCGCCGCCCTATTTTCCCGTCAGCTCACCGTCCGTTGCTTTGATGCTGATGGTGCTGACCTTGTTTCCGTCGGCGGTGTTGATCGCGACAAGATTGAACGGGGGTAACCACTGGCAGTGGTGGCCTCAATTCATCGTTATCGTTTATCTGCTTTTGGGATTCTTAATTGCACCAACGATTATCGAATTCGCATGGTGGGGTGGAGTGATTGAGTGCTGGGCTGAGCATCTCGTGATCCTTACTCCCGCATCAATTGGCATCTGGTTTCTCATTCGTCGTCGACTTCCAACGCAGCCGGAAAAGCCAGCGTGAGTTTGGTTCTCTGGCTGAGAAATCTGATGCCTATGCTTTGAGATGCTTTGCGAACCAGTCTTTCGTCCGTTGCCACATCGCGTCGGACAACACGTGGCCGACACCCTCTTCGATGAAGGCGGAGAAATTCTTCTCCGCGTGCATCGAGGCGTAAGCGTTCGTGATGGTCTTGATTCCTTCGCGGACGAAGTCGATCGGGCTGCCGGCGTCTTTCTCGCCGAAGTTCAGCAACAGCGGTCGCGGTGCGATCAGCGCAGCGATGTCGGGCGTGTCTCCGTGAGCGAAGATGCCGGGGACGTAATTGGGGAAGCAGTGCAGCATGTGCTCGTGATGGATCGCGGCGTAGGTCGGCAGGCAGCAGTTGCCGACGAGGCATTTCAAGCGGGGTTCCCACGGGCCTACCATCCACGTGTGGGTCGAACCCATCGAGTGGCCGTAGCAGCCGATCTTATCGGCCCTCACTTCGGGACGGCTGACGAGGAAGTCAATCGCGCGTCGCATGTCGAGGATGTTTTTCCAAGCCATGCTCTTGCCGACGACGACATAGCGCAGGAACTCGAAGCGTTCGTAGTTGCCGTCCTTCAGCTTGTCGGTCGGATCTTGCCGCTCTTCAAAGCAGAGTGCATCGGGGCACAGCACGACGTAGCCCTCGCGAGCCAACACCGCACCGGTGTGGTGCATGGGATTGAAGCCGAGCCCGGTCGGTTCGGACTTCCCTTTGTTCCATTGCCCGTTGTGCTGATGCCAAACGGCCACAGCCGGAGCAGGGTTGTTCGCAGTGACTCCATCGGGAATCAGCAGCATCGCCGGAATTGGATCTTTGGGCTCAGCGTCGTAGTACAGCGACTCAATCCGGTAGCCGTTCTTCTGGACGGTTTCACGATACTTCACGTTGAGCGGACAGGGCTCAGGCCACGGCCCACCCAATCCTGCCAACAGCTTGTCGCGAAAATCAGACCCTGCCATGTCGTACACCACCGACGGTTTCATCGATTAGCGAGCGACACGATCAACCCAAGACTGCCGAGGTTACATGCCCGGTCCAGTGTTGCTGCTGGTGCCACCGCCGCTGTTGTTGCCATTTGCACCCAAACGAGACAAGCGGGCTCGGCGTTCTGCGCGGCGACGGTTCCGACGAGAAATCTCGCTGGGCTTTTCATAGTACTCTCGCCGACGCATTTCCTTCTTGATGCCCGCGTGTTCCACAAGCTTTCGGAATCTCTTCACCGCATCTTGGATTTTCTCGTTATCCCGCAAACGCAACTTAACCACGAACGACCTCCTTCATGGCAACCTCGACTCAATGGAGTTTAGAAAAGAGTCACAGCCCTTTGCTGCGACCTTTGGAAGACAAACACCGATCCAACGGGGAGCGGTAAGATAACAACCCGTCGCTTCGACGCAACGGCAGACGGGCTTTAGAACTTGTGACCATCCTTCGGCCCGTCCTTGGTCAGAGTCATAACTTCCGGCCCTTTTTCGGTCATCAAGATTGTGTGCTCGAATTGTGCCGAGAGCCGGCGGTCTTGAGTTCGCACGGTCCAACCGTCTGCGGTATCGACTTCGGTCTTCCAAGTTCCCTCATTTAGCATCGGCTCAATTGTGAAACACGTTCCCGGACGGATGACCGCTTTGCCGGTTTGCTGATCGGGAAAATGGGGAATTCCCGGCTCTTGATGAAAGGCTCGACCGACGCCGTGCCCCTGAAATTCGCGAACGATTTCGTAGCCCTGGTCTTTGGCGAAACGATAAATGGCCCGACCAATGTCTATCACTCTGCCGAACGGCTTAATCGCTCGGATGCCGATCCACATCGAATCAAACGCGGCTTGTACGAGACGCCGCGCTTCGGGAGATGCGTTTCCAACCAAGAACGTTTCCGACTGATCGCCGTGCCAACCGCGCACAATCGTGGTGAGGTCGATGTTGACGATGTCGCCATCTTTGAGTCGGTAATCGCCAGGAACTCCGTGGCAGACGACTTCGTTAACACTCGCGCAAACCGTATTAGGATAGCCGTTGTATCCTAAACAAGCGGGAGTATGCCCCTGCTCGATCGTGTAGTTGTAGACCAATTCGTCAATCTCGCTCGTCGAGATCCCCATCTGAATATGCGGGCGAATGAAGTCCATCACCTCAGCATTCACTCGGCAAGCGGCCCGGAGCGATTCACGATCGACAAGATTGGCGTAGATCGGGATTTTTGCGTGCGGCGCGACAACAGGGGGCCGAATCGTGGTGCCTCGAAAAAATGTCACACCAACTCCTCAAATGACTAACGGTAACGAGGTTTTTTCTCGCTCAAACGCTGAAAAACCACGCGGCGAATCTCAAACGCGGGAAGCATTGTGGTGGCGTTGTAACACCGACGCAACCTTGCCGTCCCCACTTGCCGGAGCGTACTGCATTTGGACTTCGCTCCGTCCAATGACAAGCACAAAAAACTGACGGAATCGGGAACCTGTTTCAGGCTACGCTCAATGCCACGAAGCTCAGAGGCGATCCTCAGCCGTGCGGGGGTATCGCTTCCCATTTCCCCAGCCTGATCTTAGTTCGACTTTTGCACTTTAGCTGGCCAAGGCCACCGCGTTTTCTAGGAGTTGTCGGATTCTTCGAGACCCTGGTCCTGCGAGGGCCAAGGTTAAAACCTGTTGCCGGACGCTGAGTCGACGGAGTGTTCCGAGCATGTCAGCGAATGACGGTTCGGTCTTGGACGTGTACCAGGGGCAGACGAGCGGACACCAACGGCGATGACCTTCACGCGCGAACCATAACACGATCAAGCTGTACAACAACATGGCCAGAGGAGCCGTGCGTTCGACCGAGCGGCGCGACCAGCCTTGCGGTTCCTCGAACCCCAGGTGTTGTTTGCTGTCGTGGTTCATGACTTCGATGCTCCAGCGCATCGCGTACCAGCCGATGACCTGTTCGGCGGTCGCGGCCCAG
>JAYUFF010001023.1:0-23462 GCA_043738825.1 Schlesneria sp. | reverse complement strand
TTCAAGTCGCTCGATCAGGTGCCGAAGATGCTCGACATCCTCAAGATTCCCGCGATCATCGCCACGCCGTCGATGGGTCGCCGCATCATGGAGTTGGCGGGCAAGGGGGATGAATTGTCGATGGCCTCCCAGATGGCCGATGTCATCATCAAGCAGCCGGATGGCTGGCAGGCCCACAATCTGATCTGGAAGGCCGCGCTGCGGGCGCTCGAAACGAAGATCGGCAAGAAGACGCCGGAAGACCGTCCGCTGGATCGCAAGAACGCGATCATACTCGGCTCGGGCGGACTGGCGATTTCGCTCGCGCACGGCATCAAAAAGCGAAACGGCTTGGTGAGCATCGCGTCTGGCGACGATGTCGAAGCGCAAAAGATTGCTGCTGCCGCCGACATTCGTTTCGTCCCCAACGCCAAGATGTACGAGACGCTCGTCGATGTGATCGTCATCACCGTGCCGAACATGGATTACGGCTCGAAGAAGTTGCCCATCAATCCGTCGATCTTCCGCCACGGCATGACGGTCATGGATCTCAGCGAACTGCCCGCCGATTCGCCACTGACGGCCGAGGCTCGCGAACGAGGCTGCAAGGTCGTCGAGCCATCCGAAGTCTTCGCCGATTACATCGGCAGCCTGTTCAAGTCGCTGACCGGACAGGAACTGCCGGCCGATGCGTTCGCGGCGGGGTTGGCGGAATGAAGGGCGACGCGCGATGAGCTCGCCCGAATTCATTGGCCTTGGCGAACTGTTGTGGGACTGTTTTCCGGATCGCCGTCTGCCGGGAGGCGCTCCGGCGAACGTCGCTTTTGATGTGCAGCAGCTTGGACTGAGTGCCGCGACCGTCACGCGAGTTGGTTGCGATGCGCTCGGCGATGAGATTTGCGGGTTCCTCAAATCTCAGGGCTTGAGCATCGACCTCGTGCAGCGCGATCCGCTGCACGGCACGGGGACCGTCACCGTCGAGCCGACTCTCACCGGAACGACCTACACATTTCTGCCCGATTCCGCCTGGGACTTCCTGGCGCCTCAACCCGAACTGATCGCGGCCATGCAATCCGCGCGAGCCATCTGCTTCGGCACACTCGCGCAGCGCTCGACCATCAGCCGCGAGACGATTCACTTCTGCTTGGCCGCCGCGTCGCCCGACTGCCTGATCGTCTACGACGTGAATCTGCGACCGCCGTTCTACGAGCGCGAGTGGATCGAACGCTCACTCCGCCGCGCGAGGATCGTCAAACTGAACGACGACGAGGTGCGAGTCCTCTCACAAATGTTTGCCACCGGTACAAACAGCGACCTCGATTTCGCGCGGCACCTCCTCAACGAGCAGCCTCAGTTGGAGTTGGTCTGCGTGACGCGCGGAGCCAACGGTTGTCTGGCGGTGAGCCGCACGGAGGTCGTTGATGCGCCGGGCATCGCCGTGCAAGTGGTCGATACCGTTGGAGCGGGCGACTCGTTCACGGCCGCTTTGATTCAGACACGCCTCGCGGGCTGGCCGCTCCGTCGCTCGGTCGAGTTCGCCAACCGAGTCGGCTCGCTCGTCGCCAGCCGCCCCGGCGCGATGCCCGTCCTGCGCGACGAACTGGCCGCACTGAGACGCGAGTTCGCGTAAATCATCCCGGCCACCGGAAAACGCTCACCCACTCGCAGCAGGTCAATCTCCAGGAAGTGCGATCTCGACGCGAGGATTTCGCGACGCTGAATCCGGTATTCAGCAGCCCGTCCGCCACGTTTGTTGGAGGGCGAGAAGACTTCGATGATGATGACCAACTGCTCACCATCGGCCGCCCGAAATGCAGATCAGCAACGAGTGAAGTCTACATCACTCCTTCAATCGGATCGGCGTGATGGTCGAAGTAGACCGGGCGGTTGGCCGAGGTGTAGAGCGGCTTCGAGCGGTCGATGCCGAGTTTCTCGTAGATTGTCGAGGCGTATTCTTCGGGAGTGTGGGGCGAGTCGAGGACATAGCCCCCCTGGTTGTCGGTGCGGCCGATGAGTCGTCCGCCGGGAACGCCCGCGCCGGCGAAGACGATCGAGTACGCGTCGGTCCAGTGATCGCGGCCTCCGTGCTGGTTCAGCTTCGGCGTGCGACCGAACTCGGTGATGAAGCAGACCAGTGTTTCGGCCAGCAGCCCGCGCTGGTCCATGTCTTCGATCAGGCCGGCGAAGGCGCGGTCGGTGCTGCCCATCATGACCCAGTGGCCGATGCCATAACGGCCCTCGCCCCCCGCCTTGTCGCGGATCGTGCCGCACGAACCGGACGTGTAAATCAAATCGTGATGATCCCAGTTCAGGTTGAAGCCGCCCGGCACCTCTTCCGAGAACGGCCAGCGCACGTCCACCGTCACGAATCGCACGCCCGCTTCGATCAGCTTGCGGCCGACGAGGTAGCAGGCTCCGCGATGACCGCGTCCGTACAGCTCGCGCGTTTCCGGCGACTCGGTCTTCAGTTGGAAGGCACTCTCGACCTGCGAGCTGGTCAGCGTGTCGAAGGCTTGTGAGTAGAAGCGGTCCATCCCTTCAACATCGCGCGTCGGCGCGAAGCGGGCGTCGAGGGACGCGAGCATCTGGCGGCGACCGCCCAGCCTCGCCCCGGCGTTCTCACCGCGCGGCAACAAGTCGGCGACCTTCCACTGTGGAGACGAGACATCGCTGCCGCCGGTCTTGAAGACGCGCGAGGCGGCAGGCAGGAAACCGGTCTTCGTCACCGCGTTCTGCTCGTTGTTACCGGGGACCATGATGTACGGCGGCAGGTCGTGGCATTCGCTTCCGAGAATCTTCGTCGCCACGCAGCCGATGTCGGGCATTTCGAGCGGGCTGTTGGGATGGGACCCCGACAGCATGTATTGAGTCCCCTCACCGTGGCCGTTCGCGCCCGCCTTCGGATGCATCATCGAACGAACCACGGTCAGCTTGTCGGCCACGCGCGACGTGTGAGCCAGCAGCTCGGTGAACTCGATCCCCGGCACGCTCGTCGAGATCGTCTTGAACGGACTGCGATGGTCCGACGGCGCGAAGGGCTTCGGATCCCACGTGTCCATGTGCGACAGGCCGCCCTGTTCGAGAACCACCAGCACGTTCTTGGCGGCAGGTTTCGTGGCACTCGCCGCCGCGTGAGCCTGCATCGCCAGCCACTGCGGCAGCGACAGACCGAGCACTCCGGCCGAGCCGACTTGCAGCGCACGGCGTCGAGAAAATGAACCGGTCAGAGGCGTGAGCTTCGTCATCGCGAGAAAACCTTCGAGGAATCTTCGATTCGGCGGGAGTCGCAGGCGGGGCGGCATCAGTCGTTGCCGTTGGGCCATAGGGTAATCGACATCTCAACCAAGATGAAGCTCGAACTTTTTCCGAGTCGGCGGCATGTTCTTCAATCCTCTTTCTGAGCGGGGCGGTGCCAGCCGGCTTTGCACAAAAAAAGCAGGGTGTGTCCAATCCGATTTTGATGCCAAGCCACTCGCGGCTCACGACGGAGTGCCAAAGTGCCGCATTCTCTGGTTGATTTGAGTAAGAATTTTCATCTTGACAACTTTTGCCAATTCGCGGAAAAGCAAGAACTGTCACAGTCCAGTTGAGGTTGGAGAAGGCATGTCTGAACGAAACCGTTACGAATTGACGCAGGAACAATTGCGACTTCACCCGCGCCGCTGGCTGGTGACTGGTGTCGCTGGTTTTATTGGCTCACATCTCTTGCAGAAGCTCTTGGAGTTGGGGCAAGAGGTTGTCGGCTTGGACAACTTCGCCACGGGTCATCAACACAACTTGGATGATGTCTCCAACGTCGTTGGCCCCGAAGCATGGAATCGCTTTACGTTTTTCAAAGGTGACATCACGGACTTGGAGACCTGCCACCGGGCTTGTCGAGGCGTCGATGCTGTGCTGCATCAAGCCGCTTTGGGCTCGGTGCCGCGATCGCTCGAAAATCCGCTGGCGAGTCACGGGGCGAACATCACCGGTTTTCTCAACATGCTGATCGCGGCCAGAGATGCCGGGGTGACACGCTTTGTTTTCGCCTCATCCAGCTCCGTCTATGGTGACCATCCCGCTTTACCGAAGGTGGAAGCCCAGACTGGAAACCTGCTCTCTCCTTATGCTCTCACCAAGTATGCCAACGAACTGTACTCGTCGGTCTTCGCCCGCTGCTACGGCATGCAGACGACAGGGCTTCGCTACTTCAATGTGTTTGGCCGGAGGCAGGATCCCGAGGGAGCCTATGCGGCGGTGATTCCCCGTTGGTTTCGTTGTCTGACCAATGGCGAACCGTGCAGCATCTTCGGTGATGGCGAAACCAGTCGCGACTTCACTCACGTGACCAACGTCGTGCAGGCGAATGTGCTCGCCGCAACGGCTTCCGCAGACGTGAGTGGTCAGGCGTTCAACGTGGCCTGTGGTGTGCGGCTCACGCTGCGACAGTTGCACGATGCCATTGCGACCGTTCTCCAGCGGCGCGGAGTGTTACCGATCGTCCCCTCGCCGAATTGGCAACCGTGCCGGCCCGGCGACGTTCGTCATTCATTGGCCGAGATCTCGAAAGCCCGCCAAATGCTTGGTTACGAACCCACTTGCTTGCTGCTGGAGGGTTTGGAAGAGGCGGCCGATTGGTATATCGGGCACTGTGCCAACACACCGCAGTCTCGGGCGGCCTAGTTCTGGTCATCGCCGGTGCGGGGATTCCACGTTTCGTTAGTCAGGGATGACATCCGTATGAACTTCGCGCTGATCGGTGCGGCGGGATTTATCGCACCCAAACACATGCAAGCCATTCGCGACACGGGCAATACACTCGTGGCAACTGTCGATCCGCACGATTGTGTCGGTCGGCTGGACAGCTACTTCCCGGATGCCAAGTTCTTTACCGAGATCGAACGGTTCGACCGGTTTCTCGAAAAACGACGGCGCGGTCCCGATGAGAACCGCGTGGACTACGTCAGCATCTGCACGCCGAACTATCTCCACGATGCGCACGTGCGGCTGGCTCTGCGCGTCGGGGCGAACGCCATCTGCGAGAAGCCGCTGGTGATCTCGCCGTGGAATCTCGACGCCCTCGAAGACCTCGAAGCCGAATACGGTCGCCGCGTCTACAACGTGCTGCAACTGAGACTGCTCGAACCGCTGCAACAGCTCAAGCAGCAGTTGGATCAGGGCGGCCCCGGAAAGCGCCCGGAAATCTGCCTGTCGTACATTACCCGCCGCGGCAGTTGGTACGACGTGTCGTGGAAGGGAAACAAAGAACGATCCGGCGGTGTGGCCATGAACATCGGGATCCACTTCTTCGACATGATGCTGTGGTTGTTCGGTGAGGCCGATCGCACCGAGGTGCATCTGAACACGCCCCGCAAGATGTCGGGGGTGCTGGAACTGGAACGGGCGCGCGTGCGCTGGTTCCTGTCGGTCGATGAGGCGGACCTGCCCGCCTCCGTTCGCGAGGCGGGAAAGTTCGCGTACCGTTCGATGACGCTCGACGGACAGGAGATCGAGTTCTCGGACGGCTTCACAGACCTGCACACGCGCGTCTATCGAGACATCCTCGACGGACGCGGCTTCGGCGTGAAGGACGCTCGTCCGGCCATCAATCTGGCCTACTCGATCAATCATTCCGAAGTGGTCCACAACCCGCTGTACAGCCATCCGTTCCTGGCCAACACGACAGACTTTGAATTGCCGCTCCGCAAGGCGGCTTGAGTTCGCTAGCGTTGCTGTGGCGCAGGCCTCGCAGCGTGTCGAGTTCCGTTTCCGAGGACATTCCGTGACCGCCATCCCGACTGGTTCACTCCCCGCGAAGTTCACCGTTCACGAATCGTCTTACATCGACGACGGTGTCGAGATCGGCGCGGGAACGGCCATCTGGCATTTCTGCCACGTGATGTCCGGGTCGCGCATCGGCCAGCAGTGTCGCATTGGACAGAACGTCGTCATCGGTCCGCGCGCCCACATCGGCAACAATGTCAAGATTCAAAACAACGTGTCGATCTACGAGGGCGTGACGCTCGAAAACGATGTCTTCTGCGGTCCGTCGATGGTCTTCACCAACGTGATGACCCCGCGCTGCGCGTTCCCGCGCAATACGGGCAAGGACTTCGCGCCGACCCTTGTCAAACGCGGAGCCAGCATCGGTGCGAATGCGACCATCGTCTGCGGCCACACGATTGGCGAACACGCTCTGATCGGTGCGGGGGCCGTCGTCACGAAGGATGTTCCCGACTACGCCGTCGTGTACGGCAACCCCGCGCGGCAACGGGGCTGGGCCTGTCAGTGTGGTCTCATCCTGCGGTTCGAGGGATCGCAGGCCGTGTGCCCGGACTGCCAGCGTCAGTACGAACAACTTGGCCCGACTCAGATTCGCATCGAGGCGGTCGCCCCGTCCGCAATTCCGTCCGCGTCCGCTTCCCGTTCCGCAGCTTGATTCGAGGTCGTCTTGATGGTTCCGCTCAGTAGTCCGTCCGGTGAATACCTGCAACTCAAGTCCGAGATCGACGCTGCGATCCAGTCGGTTTGTGCGGGAGGCCACTACATTCTCGGCCCGAATGTGAAAGCGTTCGAGCAGGAAATGGCCGCCTTCTGCGACTGCCCGCACGCGGTCGGCGTCGCGAACGGGACCGACGCGCTGCATCTGGCGCTGAGGGCCTTGCGCATCGGGCCGGGCGACGAAGTCATCACGACTCCGTTCACATTCGTGGCGACGACTGAAGCGATCGGCATCGTCGGGGCGACTCCCGTCTTCGTCGATATCAATCCCGACACGTTCAACATGGATGTCGCTCAAATCGAGCGGGCCATCACGCCGCGCACACGCTGCCTGTTGCCGGTCCATCTCTACGGACAGCCGTGCGACATGGACCCGCTCATGGAGCTGGCCCGCAAACACAACCTGCGCGTGGTGGAAGACTGTTGCCAGGCCATCGGTGCCACGTACAAGGGCCGTCAGGTCGGGACGATCGGCGACGCGGGGTGCCTCAGCTTTTTCCCGAGCAAGAATCTCGGCTGCCTCGGTGATGGCGGAATGGTCATCACGCGGGACGCCGAAGTTTTCCAACGGGTTGAGATGCTCAGACGCCACGGCGGTCGCATCAAGTACCACCACGAGGAACTCGGCCTGAACAGCCGCCTTGATGAACTGCAAGCGGCCGTGTTGCGGATCAAACTGAAGCGGCTGCCGCAGTGGATCGATCAACGGCGCGAAGCGGCTGTCCGTTACAACGAGCTGTTGTCCGCCCTCTCCGGCATCCGCAAGCCTCTCGAAATGGCGGCGGACGGTGCCGCGAAGCCGCTGACTGACGCCGCCACTGCCGGTGACTCACCCGTTCGCAGCGTCTATCACCAGTACACCATCCGCGTCGAGGGGCGCGATGCCGTCGGTACACAACTGACTCAACGAGGGATCGGCAACGCGGTCTATTACCCGATCCCGTTGCACTTGCAGCAGGTTCACCACAATCTCGGTTTGGGCAAAGGCTCGTTCCCCGAGGCCGAATCGGCCGCATGGAACTGCCTGAGCCTGCCGATCTTTCCGGGACTGTCGCTCGAACAGCAGCAGCTTGTCGCTGGCGAGTTGCAGTCGGCGTTGGGCCAGTCCGATCCGGCGAGACACAACCGTGCCGCGTGAGGCGGGGCTGTGGATCGACCAAACACATGGCAAATCGAAACCAATGCTCAATCGAAACCTATGGTGAGTTGGAGCGCGGCGCGTTTCCCGTCAGAACGCACCGCCGGATGGGGACTGTTGACGGCGTTGAGGCACGCGCAAGTGCAAACTGTGATTGACGGTTTTCCGCGTCTGAGTTATTCAGGCGCTGTCTGACACGAGAATCCACATCGAAAGGGATTGAGATGGATCTGTCGCAAAAGCGATTGTTGGTGATTGGCGGAGCCGGCTTGATCGGTTCAAACACGGTGGACGCCCTGCTGAAGGAGCCGGTCGCCGAGATACGCGTGTTCGACAACTTCACACGCGGCCGTCGCGAGAACTTGGTGAATGCGTTGAAGGATCCGCGCGTGACCGTCTTCCCGCTCGGCGGCGACATCCTCCATCAAGACGTGCTCCACCAGGCGATGAAGGGGATTGACGGCGTCTTCCACTTCGCGGCCCTGTGGCTCCTGCACTGCCAGGAATACCGGCGATCCGCGTTCGACGTGAACATTCGCGGTACGTTCAACGTCCTCGACGCCTGCATCGAGAACGACGTGCAGCGTCTGGTTTACTCGTCGTCCGCGTCGGTTTACGGCGATGCCGTCCAAGAGCCGATGACGGAGGACCATCCGTACAACAACACGAACTTCTACGGCGCGACGAAGATTTGCGGCGAGCACATGGCGCGGTCGCTCTTCCATCGCTACAAGGACTCACCGCAGCGGTTCGATTATGTCGGACTGCGGTACATGAACGTCTACGGTCCTCGGCAGGATTATCAGGGGGCGTACATCTCGGTCATCATGAAGATTCTGGACCGACTCGATGCCGGCCTGCCACCGATGGTCTACGGTGACGGCTCGCAGGCGTATGACTTCGTCTATGTGGGCGACTGTGCCAAGGCGAACGTCTGTGCGATGAAGGCCGATGTCACCGACCAGTTCTACAACGTCGGGACCGGCAAACGCACCACCATCAAGGAACTGACCGAGTTGATCCTGGAGGTCGCCGGGTCGAAGTTGAAGATTCAGTACGAACCGGCCGGTCAGACGTTCGTCAAGAACCGGGTCGGCTGTCCGAAGAAGGCCGGACGCGATCTGGACTTCCTCGCATCGGTGGACCTCCGCCAGGGGATCGAACAACTGATCGAATGGCGCGACAGTCACAAGAGCGAAGTCGATGCTCGCCGCAAGGAGGTCATGTCCCGTGCAGCCTAATTCCGCAATTCGCAAGATCCCCATCGCGATCCCGTGCATGGGTGAAGAAGAGTGGCAGGCCACGCGCGAACCGATCATGAATGGTTGGTTGACGCAGGGCCCGAAGGTCCGCGAGTTCGAGCAGAACTTCGCGAAACTGCACCACGTGAAGCGAGCACTGGCCACCACCAGTTGCACGACAGCGCTCCATCTGGCGCTGGCCGCCATGGAGATTGGTCCGGGAGACGAAGTGCTCGTGCCCGCGTTCACGTGGGTGGCGACGGCCAATGTCGTGCGCTACTGCCACGCCACGCCGGTCCTGGTGGATGTCGATCCCACGACGTTCAACATCGACCCGGACAAGGTGGCCGCGGCGGTGACGCCGCGCACCAAGGCGATCATCGCCGTGCATCTGTTCGGACTCTGCGCCGACATGGACGCGCTGCGCGACATCACTTCCGGGAAGATTCCGATCATCGAGGACGCCGCCTGCGCCGCCGGGGCGATGTATCGCGGTCGGATGGCCGGAACGCTGGGCAAGGTCGGCTGCTTCTCGTTCCACCCGCGCAAGAGCGTGACGACGGGCGAGGGGGGAATGGTCACCACCGACGACGACCAGTTCGCCGACAAAATGGACATGCTTCGCAACCACGGGGCCAGCATCTCGGAAGAGCAGCGCCACAAGGGACCGGCTCCCTATCTGCTGCCCGAGTTCAACCTGCTCGGGTTCAACTACCGCATGACCGATTTGCAGGGTGCGGTGGGGATCGTCCAACTGCGGAAGCTCGAAGGTTTCATCGAAGAGCGGTCGAAATGGGCGGGCTTCTACCAGCGCGAGCTGGCCGATGTCCCGTGGCTGCGCACACCGACGCCACCGGCCGACGGACGGCACGGCTGGCAGGCGTATGTCTGCTACGTCGATCCGGCCCGTGCACCGCGTCCGCGCAATGAGATCATGCAACAACTGCTCGAACAGGGGATCAGCACGCGACCGGGCACTCATGCCGTTCACATGCTGGGCCTCTACCGCGACGGGTACGGCATCCAACGCGATGACTTCCCCGGCGCACGCGACTGCGATCAGAACACGATGGCCATTCCGCTGCACAACGCGATGTCGGAAGAGGACTATCACTACGTGGTGCGGAACTTGAAGTCGATTCACTGACCGCCCAAGGACGGGCGGTCGATCCGGCGGTTGTCAGTCTGGCTGACCGTCGTCTGAGCCATTCACAGGGACGTGCCACAATGTGCGGATTGGTCGGTGTATTTGAGTTCGACGGGCGACCCGTGTCGCCGGTCATCCTGAAGCGGATGACCGATGCCATCGCCCATCGCGGCCCGGACGGCGAGGGCTTCTATTTTGACGGAGCCATCGGACTCGGACACCGGCGGCTGGCGATCATCGATCTGTCGCCGAGCGGCCATCAACCGATGGTGACTCCCGACGGACGCTTCGCGATCGCCTACAACGGCGAAGTCTACAACTTCAAGGAAGTCCGTTCGGAACTCGAATCGCTGGGGCGCCGGTTTCGGTCGCAGTGCGACACCGAAGTGCTGCTCCACGCGTATGCCGAATGGGGCGAAGCGTCGCTCCAAAAACTGAACGGCATGTTCGCCTTTGCGATCTGGGACTGTGCGAAGCGCGAGCTGTTCCTGGCCCGCGACCGCTACGGCATCAAACCGCTGTATTACGCCTGGTGCGGCAACACGCTCCTGTTCGGCTCCGAGATCAAAGCGATCCTCGTTCATCCGGCGTACCGCTTCGACATCGACAAGGAAGCGCTGCTGGAATACTTCACGTTCCAGAACCTCTTCACGGACAAGACGCTCTTCAAGGGGGTGCAGATCCTGGCTGCGGGGACCTCGCTGTCGGTGAGCCAGCGCGGCCGGTCGTCGGCGCGGTTCAATCAGTACTGGGATTTCCACTTCGCCGAGCCGGACCAGCCGCTCGCCGAGGAAGAGTATCTCGAAGAGTTGACGCGGCTGTTCCAACAGGCGGTCAGTCGGCAGTTGGTCAGCGATGTTGAAGTCGGCTCGTACCTGAGCGGTGGGATGGACTCCGGCTCGGTGACGGCGGTCGCCGCCTCGAAGCTGCCGTACATCCGGACCTTCACCTGCGGCTTCGACCTGCACTCGGCGTCGGGCCTCGAACTCGGCTGCGACGAGCGCGAGGTGGCCGAACACATGTCGTACCTGTTCAAGACCGAACACTACGAGATGGTGCTCAAGGCGGGCGACATGGAACGGGTCATGCACCGGATGGCCGTCCATTTGGAAGAGCCTCGCGTCGGACAGAGCTATCCCAACTTCTACGTCTCGCAGCTCGCCTCGAAGTTCGTGAAGGTCGTGTTGGGCGGGACTGGCGGCGACGAACTCTTCGGCGGATATCCGTGGCGCTACTATCGCGCCGTGGTCAACGTCGATTTCGAGGACTACATCGACAAGTACTACGGTTACTGGCAGCGGCTGCTCGACACGGAAACCGCCCGCCGCGCGTTCGATCCCATTTGGAGCAGCGTGAAGGGGGTCTCGACTCGCGACATCTTCCGCAACGTCTTCAAGTCGCATGCTGAGAAGCTGACCCGCCCCGAAGACTACGTGAACCACAGCCTGTATCTCGAAGCGAAGACCTTTCTGCACGGACTGCTCGTCGTCGAGGACAAGCTCGCGATGGCGCATGGCCTTGAGGTGCGAGTCCCCTTTCTGGACAACGACCTCGTCGATTTCGCCATGCGCCTGCCGGTCAGTCACAAACTCGGCAACCTGCGCGAGGTGATCGCTCTCAATGAGAACGAGCCGGGAAATCGCTCCGAAAATTACTTCCAGCGCAATCGCGACGGCAAGCTGCTGCTGCGAAAAGCCATGTCCAACATGCTGCCCCCCGAGATCGCCAAGGCGGAGAAAAAGGGCTTCTCGGCTCCCGACGCGAGTTGGTTCAAGGGCGACAGCATTCAGTATGTCCGCGACACGCTCTGCTCGCGCTCGTCACCGATCTATGACTATCTCGACTATCAGACGATTCAAGGTTTGGTGGAGGAGCATCTGCAAGGGCGAAAAAACCTTCGGTTGCTGATCTGGTCGTTGCTCAACTTCAGTTCGTGGTTGAAGGCTTTCGGTGGGAGTAGCCATTCGAGTTTTCTCCCGAGTGAGACACCGACCATCGCGCTGCATCCGTATCAAGCTCACAACTCCAGCAAACTGCGGTGGTCCGCATGACAGTCACATCCGTCGAGAAGCCCGCTGATGCGGTCGAGAGACCGGCAACCGAGTTGCTGCTGTCGTCGCTGCGCGCCGTCCATCGAAACCTGGACGACACGATGTCGATGCAGTGGCACCGGAGCCTCCCGTGGGGAGACCTGCTCGGCGACCGTTGGGAGCGGGCCCGACGCCTCGGCTTCGAGGAAGGGGTCAGCATCTACGACACGAGCTACGTCTTCGGCGACGTGAAGGTCGGACACCACACGTGGATCGGCCCCTTCACCATGCTCGACGGCAGTGGTGGACTGACAATCGGCAGCTACTGCAGCATCAGCACCGGAGTTCAAATCTACACGCACGAATCGCTGGAGTGGGCTTTGACGGGCGGGAAGGCCGCGTACACGAAGGCCCCCGTCTCCATTGGCAGCAACTGCTACATCGGCAGTCAGGTGATCATCCGGATGGGTGTGACGATCGGTGATCGGGCGGTGGTCGGAGCGGGCGCGTTCGTCAACAAGAACATCGCCGCCAACGCCATCGTGGTCGGTGCGCCAGCCCGGGTCATTGGTCGGGTCGAGGACGATGGAAACGGCGGAGTGAAGCTCGTCTATCACTGAAACGCATTGGATCGAACAGGCCCCAAGGATTGGCGGCCACGCAGTTTTGTCTCAACCACCAGTTACCGAAGAGAGGAATCTCGAATGCACCAATCCTTGACCAGTCTGCTCACCGACCCGCGGGACCAGTCGCCGCTGAAACTCACCGTCGATCAATCGACGCCCGAAGGGACCGTCACCTCGGGTTCGCTGGCGTCTTCCCAGGGCGGAGCCTATCCCGTCTCGAAAGGCATCCCCCGCTTCGCGATTCTCGAAGACGCCGGACAGCATCAGACCGAAGAAAGTTTCGGCTACAAGTGGAATCGTCGCGATTCGTTCGACTCACCCGCAATGGTGCAGAACATGCGCACCTGGCTGGTCGAGAAGTACGGCTTCCAAGATGCCGCCGCGATGCGGGACTATTTCGCCAGCCGCAAGCGAATCCTGGACGCCGGCTGCGGCGCAGCCCTCAGCAGTTCCACCTTCGTCGATGAAGAGTGGCGAAAGAAGTCGGAGTCGAACCAGACGGAATGGTATGGCGTGGACATTTCGACGGCGATTGATGTCGCCCAGGCGCGGTTGGGATCGATCGATCGGACGCACTTCGTTCAAGCGGACCTGCTCGCACTGCCGTTCCGACCGGGAACGTTCGACACCATTTTTTCCGAGGGCGTGCTGCACCATACGCCCTCGACGAAGAGGGCCCTCCACGCGACAGCCTGCCTGCTCGCACCGGGTGGTGAGTTCCTCTTCTACGTCTATCGCAAGAAGGGACCGATTCGCGAGTTCACCGACGATTACATCCGCGACGAAATCGCGGGCATGGACCCGAACGATGCGTGGGAAAGCCTGCGTCCGCTGACCGAACTCGGGCAGGCGCTGGCGGAACTGAAGGTGGACGTGAGTGTTCCCAGCGATGTCCCCCTGCTGGGCATCAAGGCGGGCAAGATTGACATCCAACGCTTCCTCTACTGGAACGTCGCCAAGATGTTCTGGAACCCAGATCTCACTTTTGAAGAAAACCACCATATCAATTTCGATTGGTATCACCCCCGTTACGCGCACCGGCAGACAGAAAATGAGGTGCGCCAGTGGTGCGAGGAAGCCGGTCTGACAGTGACCTACCTGAAGGAGGAAGAGGCCGGCCTGACCATTCGGGCGAACAAGAATTGAGAACACCGCAACCACCAAGACTCATGGAAACTTTGTCGAGACGGGTTGCTTTCTGACTCGGGTCTTCCGGTCACCCAATGACCAGTCAACGCTTAGTCTGATTGTAAGAGGCAAAAAGCAAATGATCGTGATCGTCGATTACGGCATGGGCAACGTTGGGTCCGTGCTGAACATGTTGAAGAGGATCGGAGCCTCGGCGAAGATCTCCGACTCTCGACAATCAATTCTCGATGCCGACAAGTTGATTCTTCCCGGCGTCGGTGCCTTCGATCAGGGAATGACGCTCTTGAAGGAACTCGACCTAATCGATCCGCTGAATGACAAGGTTCTGGTGGGCAAGACTCCCGTTTTGGGCGTTTGTTTGGGAATGCAGCTCCTCTCACGGCGCAGTGAGGAAGGTACGTTGTGTGGATTGGGATGGATCCCAGCCGACACGGTGCGCTTTCGTTTCGACGCCAGCGATCATTCCTGCAAAGTGCCGCATATGGGCTGGAACACGATCCAACGCGTGCGACGCGATGTTTTGTTTGGTGAGTCCGACGAAGTGCCGCGGTTCTACTTCGTCCATTCCTATCACGTGGTCTGCGACGATCATCGAGACGTACTCGCCAGATGCGTACATGGCATTCCCTTCACGGCAGCGGTGCAGCGGGAGAACATCTTCGGCACGCAGTTTCATCCCGAAAAGAGCCATCGGTTCGGCCTGAAGCTCCTCACTCGTTTTGCGGAAGCCGCCTAACATGTTTCGAACCCGCGTCATTCCTTGCCTGTTGTTGCGCAATAGCGGATTGGTCAAGACGATCCGCTTCCGCGATCCGTCCTACGTCGGCGATCCGGTGAACACCGTCCGCATCTTCAATGAGATGGAGGTGGACGAATTGATTTTCTTGGACATCACGGCGACGGCTCAGAAGAAGCCACCTCCCTTTGAGTTGCTGCAAAACATCGCCAGCGAGTGTTTCATGCCTTTTGCCTACGGAGGTGGCGTCCGTAGCCTAGAAGACATGACTCGGCTCTTCGCTCTGGGGTGCGAAAAGGTCGCGCTGAACAGTCATATCGTGGAGAATCCGAGCCTCGTTCGCCAGGCGGCCGACCGCTTCGGCAGCCAGAGCGTTATCGTGTCCATCGACGTGAAGAAGAAGTTCTTTGGAGGTTACGAAGTTTGTACGTGTGGCGGCCAAATGCGAACCGGACTCGATCCCGTGCGGCACGCGATCAGTGTCGTTCAGGCCGGTGCCGGAGAGCTATTGGTGACCGCGATGGAACGCGATGGAACGATGCAAGGCTACGACACCGAGCTTCTTCAACGGATCAGCAGCGCTGTCAATGTCCCCGTGATCGCTTGTGGTGGGGCCGGTCGCCTCAAGCATTTTCGTGAGGCGGTGGAAATCGGCGGTGCCTCGGCGGTGGCCGTCGGCAGCATGGTCGTCTACCAAGGTCCGAATCGAGCCGTCCTGATCAACTTTCCGACTTCGCAAGAGTTGGAACCGTACTTGCCGGCTCGTGCCGCCTGATTCAATCGATTCGAGTCCATTCCTCGTCCACTCGTTCCTCATTCAAACAGGACCATCATGGCAGCGCAACAAATAGCGTCACAACAGACACATTCCGTACCGCTTCACAACTCCGCCGGCGGCAGCGATACCTTGCAACGATGTTCACGGTGTCTCTACGACGAAGAGACGCCGTCAATTCGCTTCGATGCGGGGGGCATGTGCAACTACTGCCAAATACACGACCAGTTTGAACAACAGTACCCCAACGACGACGAAGGCGAGCGAAGGCTGAAAAGCCTGGCCGAAACGATTAAGGCTGCAGGACGGCGTAAAAAATACGATGTCGTCGTCGGCGTCAGCGGAGGCTGCGACTCGTCGATACTGCTTTGGAAAGCCAAGCAACTCGGATTGCGTCCGCTCGCCGTCCACTTTGACAATACCTGGAACTCGACAATCGCCACCGAGAACATTCGCCGCGTTATCAAAAAATTGGATGTTGATCTGTACACCATCGTCGTCGATAACGAAGAATACGACGATATTCAACGCTCCTTCTTCAAGGCGGGCGTTCCTGACATTGAGGCGCCAACTGACATCGGTCTGGCCACAACTCTTTACAAAGCGTGTGCCAAGTTTGGCATCCGATACATTTTTGAAGGCCATTCATTTCGCACCGAGGGCATCTCGCCCCTCGGTTGGCTGTACATGGACGCCAAGTACATCCAGGATGTGCATCGGCGCTACGGAACGCGACCGATGAAGACGTTCCCCAACCTGTGGCTGACATCGTTTCTGAAGTGGATGGTCGTGAATCAAATCAAGAAAATTCGCCCACTCTACTTCATGAACTATAACAAGGAACAGGCCAAGGAGTTTCTTTCCAGGGAGTTCGGCTGGCAATGGTACGGTGGTCACCATTTAGAAAATCGCTTCACCGCCTTTTACCACTCGTACTTTCTGCCGCAGCGGTTCAATATCGACTGTCGCACACTGGGTTATTCTGCTCTGGTGCGCTCGGGGCAAATTCCTCGAGACGAAGGACTGCAACTGATGTCAGAGCCACCGAAATTCGACCCCGAAATTGTCGAACTGGTCAAGAAGCGACTGGG
Source organism: Schlesneria sp. (assembly GCA_043738825.1). Lineage (GTDB taxonomy): Bacteria > Planctomycetota > Planctomycetia > Planctomycetales > Planctomycetaceae > Schlesneria. The sequence continues at coordinate 7,070 of JAYUFF010001023.1, read as the reverse complement.
GTTTTCGGACGAAGAGTTTGAGCAACTCATGACGCAACCGAAGCACACGTACCGCGAGTTCAAGACCTACAAGCCGACGTTTGAAAGGTTGCGTCCGCTATTCTGGCTCTTGGCGAAGATGGATCTGGTGCCGCAGAGCTTCTATCAAAAGTACACGTCCAAGAACAATATCTGATGAACCGGGCGATGTTCAATAACATCCGATTGCAGACGGTTTAGATCGCAGTTTTGACAAGAACGGAGACCGCATGACCGTACTACTCCTGACAGCATCACTGGCAACGGTGTTCTTGATCCGCGTCATGCCACTCATCTTATGGGGACGCCCTGATTTATCTACGGGCGATGTCATCAATCATCTGAACCTGGTGGACGGATTCCGCGACAATCGGCACCGTTTGCCGGACTTTCAAGACAAGTTCCTACTCTCTGATGCGGAAGACTATCCAGTTCTGTACCACTGGATCCTCTCCTTTCTGCCACAGCGGGTAGTCGATCACATGGAGCCTGTATTCGGCGCATTCGTAGAGACAATTCACGGCGCGTTGGTGTTCATGGCCGCATTTGCGTTTGCCAGACATTTCTCACACAGCCCGAGTCCAGGAGAGGTTGCCTTTTGTGCGACGCTGATGTTCGGCGCAACACCCTTGCTGCTGGGCATAGAAAATTATGGCCGTGTGTTTCGCCTTTCGGCCAGACCCGTCGGCGTTCTGTTCACTGCGATCACGTTCACGTCAACGGTGATATTTCTGCATACCGAGAACTATGCCTGGCTTGCCGTTGGCGGGTTTGCCACGGGCTTGGTGGCACTTTCAAGTCACTTCGGCCTGCAGGCCGTTGTCATTATTACAGGATTCATGTGCCTGCTAACGTCGGATGCCCGCCCGTTGCTCATCCTCATCATCGGATTCGCTACTGGGACGATCATTTCGGGTGGGCACCTGTTGCGAGTTCTCCGCGGATGCATCTGCCATTCCTACTTTTACTGCACGTACCTCAGCACGAGGCATCCCGCCACGACCGACTACACACTCAGGGCTTTCTTTTCCTGGCCATTGACGCTTTTCTCGGCGCCCGGAAAGGCGGCCAAGCTGCTTCTCACTCACTATCTGTTCATTAGCTTTACGCTGTTTCCATGGTCGATGCTGCTGCTCGCAACATACGTGATTCGCCCGCAGTGGATGCAGAATGACAGCAATCTGGAGCGATGCTTGTTATGTTGGTACATTTCCGGTCTCATGGCCATGATAGTCACGGCCACGCCCTGGTTCCGGTTCCTGGGAGAAGCCAGTCGATATGTCATACACTCCATCACGCCGGTATGCATCATCGCATCTTATCGATTGCTCTGGATTGACGACCCGCGCCTGTGGGTGCTCGCAGGCATTCTGGCCGTAGTGGCTGTGGCGGGGCTGATGTGTAACTATTGGATATCCTTCGCCGTTCGACGCGGTGATGAGGACCGCAAGAGACTGTATGAATGGATCGGGAGCGTACCTGCAAGTACGCTTCTGACAATCGATCTCAGGCTGGGCTTTCTGCTATGTTTCCGCACACCACATCGGGCAGTATCTTTCCATATCAATGCCCCGCGGGGTAGCAAGCTCACGGCGTACAAGCAACTCATCTCCGATGCCTATCCCTGGCCGAACAGCGACCTCGTCACCCTGGTACGTGAATACAAAGTTGACCTGCTTGTCGTGGATCAGAAGGCGGCAGATGCTTTCTCCCAGCGTACCAGCGGAAAGCAATATGATCTCTCGCCATTCGAGCTTGTGTTTGAGACGGGGCGTTTTTGTGTGTACAACACAAAACAAACACTGAGTAAGGACACCCCTCAGTGCCACGACAGGGCGGTCGCATAGGCGCCACCTTCCGGACAGTTTCTTCAGAGGGTTCACTACAACAGGCCGTGATTCGGGAATAGGCGTCTAAGTACGATCGTCACAAATGCAAACAGCCAACAAGCATGCCTTCTGGGTCACCGCGCTGTACCTGTGCGGCATGATCGCTGAACGGGGTGCGGTATTTCTGATGCTGCCATTTATAACATGCCATTTAGACCCCTCGGAGTTCGGTGCCTATTCGCTGCTTGTGCTGTCGGGAACTGTGCTGAACTATTTTGTTGTGTCACCGCCACTTCAGGCTCTGGAGCGGTTCTTTTACGAACCCACATACGAGAAAGATCGTGGCAGCCTGCTCGGCAGCCTGGTGCTCGTTTTGGTTTGCAAGGCGCTGGTCGCCGCGACATTATATTCTTTCGCGACCGCACTTTTATTCCAGAGCCAGGGAATTGCCGTTCGAGCCTACACTGCAGTTGTACTACTTTCGCCGGTCTCCTCCATGTTTCTCCTGTTCCTGCAACTGACGGAACGAGCATTGGTGTGTGTGATAGTTTCGGTGCTCAGCGTAGTTATTGGTTCCGGGATATCCATTGTCTGCCTTGTCGGGTACGGCCTCGGCCCTGAGTCGCTGGTCTTCGGCAGTATTGTGCAATCCGGTCTGGTGGTGGCATCGACGCTTCCATTTGTTCTGATGGAGGCTCGTTGGTGCTTCCGGTGGCGGATTGTAGCGGATCCTTTACGGTGGGGTTACTCGCTTTTACCGGCGGCATATTCGGATTTGATACTCCAGTCCGGTGACCGCTATATTTTGGCGGGTTATTGTGGGACTGAAGCTGTCGGTATTTACGATTTGGGTTACCGTGTTTCGTCGGCAATTTCCCTGCTGCTCAGCCAGCCAGCCAAGCGTGGACTGCACCCTCTAATCCTTAAGATGGAGCGGAATCCGGTTGCTCAAAAGCGTTTCATCCGCACGTGTGCTTTATGGATATATTTACTGGGTTTGTTATTGGCGGTAGCGCTAGCGACGTTCTCTCGAGAGATCATTATTTTTGTCGCTCGCGACAGTTCCTACTGGCCGGCTTGGACCATTGTTCCCGTAATTGTATTTGCATATGTTCAACACGGTATTGGGCAGTTCTTAAATTATGGAATCGTTATGGCAAAGAAGGGGTCGGCCGACAATATCTGCGTTCTGTTCGCAGCCACCAGCAACGTTCTCTTGAACCTCGTGTTAATTCCGCAATTTGGAATCATCGGTGCGGCGTTCGCAACGCTGGTCAGCTTTCTGCTATGGAACTCCTTGAAGCTCCTTTACTCTTGGCGACTTTACGGACTTACTTTCGATTTATGGTTGATGGGGCACGCCAGCGCCGTAGCGCTATCCATGGTCGGCTTGGCAATAACTGTCGATCTTTGCGCGAGGCTGTCCCCGCTCGCCCTCACGGCCGTGAAAGCTGGCTGTATCATTGGATTTCCGGTTGGGCTTTGTCTCACCGGATTCTTCACCATTTCGCAGTTGCAGGCTGTCACATCGCTGTTCGGTAGTTGCTGGAGCAAGATTGTTTGGAAGTCTGCGAACAGTGGCAATGGGCTTGCTGGTCAGACGGATGTTAACGATCAACAGAACCGACAATCCCATCAGGTGGCTGAGGCGGGAGTGTTGAGATGATTGGTTACACACTGTTATTTGTCTGGACGGCAATTGGCGTATTCTCCCTTGTGACCAACCGGGACATCTTCTCCCCGGTCAAAATGTATTTATTTTCGGTATTCTTTTACTTTGCGGATATTTTTGTTATCCCGTTTGACGATGGTGTTACATGCACTTATTGCGGTTTGCTGATTCTAGGACTGTTACTGGCAATTCAGGAGAGTTACCTGCCGTTGTACGGTCGGGCGCGGGGTGATCGTGAGACCATTTCCGTAAACTGCCTGCGGCCGATTGCCATCATGCTTTGGCTACTTTCGGCTGTGCCCCTCGGAGCCCAGTTGTTGATGATCAAGTTGATGGGTGGACTGGAAGGTTATGTAAACACATTGGGGATGAGAGTCATTGAGTATCGGGGACTGGGTCCGATTACGATGATTATTGGCGTCTTCCCGGTCATCAATATGGTTTACTTTACAGTCGGCGTATTGAGCCGGGGAGCCGGTCGGCGGTGGTGGTTGGGGTACTGTGCGCATGCCTGCTTGTTCATATTGATTGGCCTCGCTTCTGGTTCGCGGGGAGCGCTGCTCAACAACTTCGTGTTGATGCTTATCGCGTTCCATTATCTGCGACGGAGGGTTCCGCTGACTGGTGCTGTCGTCGTGGCGGCTGTAATTCTTGTCGCGGCGAGTCTGATTGGGATTGCACGAAATGGATACAAGATGGGAGATGACGGATTGGAGACCGGACTGCAGAACAGCGATCAGGCGCTGGAGCAGTCTCACTTTCACTATGGATTGGATCCGCTCGTACTTGTCTACAGTTGGCCTCCGGAGGATTTGCAGTTGGGGCTGACATTTATTACCGTATTTACGAATCCGATTCCTCGCACGCTTTGGCCGGGAAAACCCGATACCGGAGGAGTTGTGTTGACGAAGAAGTACACTGACGACGCCTGGGATGGCGCGTCAAATTTAAGCACGGGACTGATTGCCGAATCGGTCCTGAATTTCGGCTGGTGGATCGGGATACCATTCGGATTTATATTGATATGGATTTCTATGAATTATGTGGTGGTGAGTTATAACTCCATATTGAGATTGAGTTCCATGACAGGGGGGTGTGATGTGATACAGCCCGTGTTAGGCTATTTGTTGACGATGATGACCGTTACAAGTCTGCTGTGTGGTGAGTTCACGAGTAGCGTTGTGACGGCTGTGGTTGGCCGATTGCTTCCGTTGGCAATCATCGCTGGGTTGACAGTTCGCGTTGCCAGATACCGCAGGCAAGATTATCGCAGGCCACTGAGTCCGTCTTCAAAACCGACCACACATCGATCCGGCTAACCCTTCGAGGCGTCTCCGCATGTATGTCGTCCTGGCGAATTTGACGAACGGCGGTTTGAGTGGCGGCAGCCACAAGTATCTGGAGGTGCTCGCGCCGCTGCTGGCTCGGCATCCCGCTGTCTCCCGATTGGATCTGTTCGTTCCACCGCAGGCCGTGAACGGCTTGAAGCAGCATTCGACACTCAATTGGGAATCGTGGAAAGCCAGTGATGTGGCGCTGGGTTTTCGCGGCCTTCGATCAGAGCTGCGAAGTCGTCGTCCGGATGTGGTCTTTATTCCCACCGCGCGTTGGCTGGATTGTGGGCCGATTCCCGTGGTGGCGATGGTTCGCAACATGGAGCCGCTGGCCATACCATTCGGCGACAATCCATGGATGGAGGCTCTTAGAACGCTGGCTCGCAGATGGGTGGCCAAACGAGCGTGCCGGCAGGCCGATCGAATCATCGCGGTGTCGCTCTTCGTCAAGGATTTCCTCACGAACAGATGGCGTGTTCCCGCCAACAAAATCGCCACCGTCTACCACGGCATTGACATTCCTAGACTTGAGGCTGAGGTTCGACCACCCGTCGCGCTCAGTCAGCTTTCCCAGCCGTTCCTCTTCACCGCCGGATCCATCCGTCCTTACCGAGGCTTGGAGGACGCCGTCGCGGCGATGCCAGAGATTGGGCGGCGGTGCGGCGATCTGCCACTGGTGATTGGAGGAGAGACCGAACCCGCCATGCGGCATTATCGTCGTCGTCTCGAACGATTGGCAGAGTCGCTGGGCTGTGCCGACAGACTCGTGTGGTGCGGCAAGCTGTCCCCAGCCGAAATGGCTTGGTGCTTCTCGCAGTGCGAGGTGTTTCTGATGACCAGCCGCGTGGAGGCCTGTCCCAACACCGTCTTGGAGGCCATGGCCCACGCCTGTGTGAGCGTCTCGACAGATTGTCCACCAATGCCCGAGATGTATGGCGATACAGCCTTCTTTTATCGTCCCAACAATTCCCGGCAACTTGCCGAGCAAGTCCACGCGGCAATCGCCTTATCCGCAAATCAACGGCAAGTAAAGCGAACGGCTGCGCTACGGCGCGCGGGCGACTTCTCGTGGCAACGCACGACGGACGACACCGTCCGGGAACTGATGGTCGCGGCGGGGCGAATTACGGAATTGTCGCCGCAAAAATTTGCCGCGTGAACTTGTATCTGGTGATCCGACGCAGGCTGGGCCGTCATCGCTCCACTGTCGGTCGCCACGAGGAAACCTCCGAGCGCCTGCAATTGTGCGAAGCCAAGGTTTCGGGCGAAAAGCTCTTCAACTTGCCGTGTCAAAGCTGACCGAGGAACGCTTGGAGGCGTCTGTGCCGCCAAGCGTGGCCACTCCAGAAAATCCACCTTGCAGAGGGTGCGACAATCTCATATTCCTCCCGCGATGCAGGCTGAAGGTTTAGCAGCAACTGGATACGAAATGGTCGTCCATTCCAACCACGCTGAAAACACCTCTTTAGTTCTGGGATGTTTGGCAACCAAGCTTGGTAAACAGGGCGGATTTTTCGCTCATTAGAATCCCCGAGTCAATCGAGTCGAAACAGCCTGAATCGAAACATTATAATTGTGTTAAAGGAATCGCACATGACACGCATGCTCTCATTTGTGTCGGCTTTACTGCTCGCGACCAGTTTGGCTTTTGCAGAGAATCCGGCCACGGTAACGGACAAACCAATCAGTCTGCTCGACTTGGCCGCGCGGTTCCTGTTCTGGGGCGATCAGGGCAGTCTAATGGCGGGATCGAAGATTCGCATCGGTAGCGACACATCCGCCGTCGCCATCGACTCCGATCTCGGCGGCACTATTGAGACAGCCGATTATTCTACCCTGTATGTTGCGCAGTCAACCACAACTGGCACGACAATATTCGACAAGATCGTCAACGCCACCACGGACGGCGCGGGGCTGGTGACTCGCAGGGCAAGGGGGACGCCTTCAGCACCCTTCGATGTCGTTAATGGAGACCAGATCGGCTACATGGACTTCCGGAGCTATTCGGGAACCAAGTTTTTCCAGCAAGTCTCCATCTCCGCGAACGTCGATGGGACGTTCGCTAGCGGTTCCTCCCCTCCATCGCGGTTGACTATTTCGACAAATGCCGCCAACGGCGGTTCGGCGGAACGAATGCGAATTGACAAGAATGGATACGTGTACATCAACACGACCTATCAGCATCCGGCAATTGCTTCAGACGCCTATTTGACTGTG
>JAYUFF010001022.1:0-3359 GCA_043738825.1 Schlesneria sp. | reverse complement strand
ACGACAGATTCCACGAGCAAGCTGCGTGGCATCGGGAGGGACGCGACTCCCGCCGGAAGGCCGATCTGGCATCCACCAACTTTCTGGGGCTACTGCCGTCCCGAGTTTTTGCCTCGCACCATCGCGGGCGGTCGTGACTGTGATCGACCGTGGAGAGACCGTTCCGCATCTTCGAGGCAGTGTTCCCTCAGCCATGTTCGCAGCGGCACATCGCCATCGACGGGGTCGTAGGTGCCATTGGCGGAAAGGCCGTCGCCCAAAATTTGGCGACGAATCGGATCGAGTTCCGGGTACAGGTGTGCGACGGTCATCGCATCCTTCGCGCGGAGCCAGCGATAGCTGTAACCCAACCAGACAACCTTGCGGGTCTGGTCCCACAAGTTCGGGCTGCGCGAGTGCCAGATGCGCCGGTCGATGATCACGGCGGAACCGGCCTTGATGCAGAGCGGCTCGGCCCCCTCCGGATTCGACACTCCATCCGCGGGGCAATCGAGGTCGTCCTGCAAGTGCGAGCCGGGAAGGACCAGCGTGTTGCCGCGATCGGGTTGACTGGCATCCGTCAGATAGAACCCGATCTTGAGCGACAGCCGGGGTCGAGGATGCGTCTCCAGTTCATCGTTCACGCGCATGCTGTCCTGGTGCCAGGCCACTCGCCACGTCAGAGCGTGTTCATCGGCGGGCGGCGTCACGTCGATATGCGAGTGATACAGGTAGACGTTCCAACCGAGGATGCCCCACACTTTTGGAAAGGTCGTCGGCCAGTCGATCAAATCGACCAGAGCCGGATCTTCGTGGACCACGTTGGTGATGGAGAGCAGCTTCTGACGGGTCTCGGCGGTTCGCTCGCGGGCATCGACGCGATCGACGACCGCCAGCAGTCGGTCATTCATGGCTGGATCGAGCGCATCGCTCACGACCAGGTAGCCCGACGTTTCAAAAAAATGGCGCTCCTCCGCAGTCAGCCGATGGGCGAGACAATCGGGATTCATGGGCCGGGGTTCCTTGTTGCGAGTTGCGATCGACGACCGAATTGCCGACCGAAGATTGGCTCATCCAAAACAGTTCGACGAGAGGTTGGCCTTTGCCGGCTGGCTGTCTCAGCGCAAAGAAAATGTGTCGAGAACGCCGTCGATTTTTCGCACGAGTCTAAGCCCGCCGCCATGTGTGAGCCAGTCAACAGCGTTCACTGTTCGTAGCGCCTCAGAATGAACTCGCGGCCAACAAATGTTGTTGAGCACCCTCGCTCAACCCAGGGTTCAGGCCGGTCGGAACACGGACAAACTTCGACCGCTCAGTTTCTGACCCGATCCAGGCTGATGTCGGGATTGAAGTGTGTTTCCGGACTCAACTCACCACCGCTTTCAAAGCTGTCTTGGTCAAAAACGTAGAGATGACTCACTCTTGAAGGCGTACTGAAGTGTTCAGCGAGTTTGCCCTCCTCGAACAACCTGCCCAGCAACTGCGAAACGCCATCACATTGACGATACCTGCGAACGGCCAAGAACGTCGGTCTGGGATGCGACCGGATGGCATCTTCGGGCCATTGAATGGGAGAAATCAAAGGCAGGCCGTTCGACTTGAGACTAAAGACGAGCGCGGGGTCGGCGTAGACGTAGACGATGACTTCGTCTTCGGGATGCCCCTCGGCGCGAGCGGCCTCCCGAAGTGACGATGCGATCTTGGTGGCATCGGCCTGGAGCCGGGATCGGTCTTGCCAGGCGTGAGACGTTCCCGCCACCGCCCGAGTCAGGCTGCACATCAACAACCAACCCGCGATCACGGTAATGATTCGTCCCGCCTGCCAGCGACGGCCGGAGCTACTCGCGGCATCGACGGAGGCGATCACTTGTTTGTGGCAGGTCTCGACCGCGAGGCCGACGCCAAGCCAAATCGCGATCAGCCACGGCAATGCCAGTCGTGGATAGGTGTGATAGCAGGGCGTGGACAAACTCAGGCCAATCACCCAAGCCCCGAGCAGCCAGACCGCTAGACCTCGCGGCGAACGGTTGTCTCTGAAGATGTTCCACATTCCAGATGCAAGTGTGACCAAGAAGAGAACCAACGGAGTTGCGATCCATGACAGCACGACGAGCGTTCTCTCGTGCTTCTGCCAAAGAGAAAGAGTCGGTGGCGTTCCACCTAGCCAACTAAAACCCCAAATCCGCTCAGGAAGGGTGACTACCGTAGCTGGCTCAAAAACTTTGCGGTTCTCAAGTGCTTCGGCGGCCATCACACGATTGTCAGCTTGGATTCGTCTCGCCTCAATCAACTCCACCGATGTACCAAGCCAATTGTCATAGCGCCCTGCAAACTGAAGAAGTCTTGCTGCGTTCTCCGGCCACCACTCCAGAGACTGAATGTACTGGCGATGATTGGCTGCGACGGTCGCGTAGCCGCCGTGCTTTTGAAGTCCCCACAAGACGGGTGACCAGATTGCGAACGCGGTGAGAGCAACCAACGACCAGCGAGTGACGAATTGGCGAAGGCGTCTCTCGGCGCGGGGCAGCGACAGTTGCCAGGCCGTTCCTCCCGAGAGGCCGATGGCGAGGGGAAGCCAGCCATTGTACTTGGTCCACCACGCGAGACCCGTGAAGAGACCGGCGAGCAAGATGTCGCGGCGCGTGCCCGTTTGCAGAGCCTGCCAAATAAAGTAGACGCCCCACAGCATGAACAGGCAGACGGGGACGTCGGTCAGGGCGGCTCGACTGTAGGAGGCGTGGAAATCGCTCGCCGCGACGAGCCACGCGGCGACGATGCCGGCACTCGGACCGAACCAGCGGCGGCCGACCCACCACAGCGACGGGATCGTGGCGAGCCCCGCGATCAGACTCGGGATCATCGGAATGCAGCCGGTCGGTTTGATCCCGCACAGCGAGGCGACGATCATCGTCCACTCGATCGCCATCGGCAGCAGCGGCGGCGCATAGAGATGTCGCGCGGGGTACTCGCCCCCTTGCTCGACTTCAAACCAGAAGTTCGAGGCGTAAACACCCTCATCAAAATGTTCGACGGCCATCCGACCGGGAAAGCTCAGCCGCAGAACCGCTCCGAACAGAACCGCACCGAGCAACCAACGCCACTCGGTGCGCGAGATCGTTCGTTCGGTTGTGCTTGGCGGCGCGGCGGTGACTGACGGTGGACGCATGAGGCGAGGTCTTCGAGTCACGAGGCGAAGTGGACTGGAACTCAGCGGGGGCGATCATAGCCGCTCCACCGCGAGACCAGAATCGCGTCCGATGCGTTGCTTTGCGCCCGCGCCTGATTGAATCGAGGAAGGGGGTGCCACGGTCACGGAGCTTCGACGTGGCCGTGTTCAAATGTCCGGCCGTCTTCCCGGACTCATGGCCACGTCGAAGCTC
>JAYUFF010001021.1:0-3363 GCA_043738825.1 Schlesneria sp. | reverse complement strand
TCGCTCCCGCCCGGTACAACTTCTTCCAGGGAGCCACGTATCGGTTGAAGGTCACCAACGTCCCCGGTCGCGAGGGCCTCGCTCTCTACCCGACGTTGATGATCTATCCCGGCCACCCGAACACGGAAGCCTATCTGTCGCACAACAGCGTCCCGCTGCAAATGACCGAGGAAGACATCGATCAGATCGAGAGCAACAACTTCGTGACGAAGGTCATCTACCTGCCGGATGCACGGTATCAAGAATTGGCCATCGCAAATGTGGAGACTCTCGTCTCGACACGACTCGATCCGGGTGTCGATCCGATTCAGGAAGCCGACAAGCGCGGCACGATCATGGCCGTCCTGCGAATCGGCAACATGGACCTCGAAATGCCGGGCCAACCCGGTGCGAAGCCGATGGCCGGACCAGGCCAGGGTGGACTCGAACAAGTCGGTTATTCGGTCGATGGCGAGCAAGGCCAGTTGCTGCCTCCGCTGCCAATCGGACCGGCCGGTCAGGGTGCGCCGGGCATCCCCGGTGCGATGATGATGGCCGGCTCGGGAATGCCCGGTCAGCCGATCGCCGGAGTGAACATGCAGGCTTGGGGCATGCCGATCACCGGCACGCCGATCGGTCTGCCTGGCCCGACGCATCTACCCTACGGTGGTCCCGCGAGTTTGCAGTCGCACACCGTTCGCAATCGCACCCCCACAAACCTGCCGAATCCCGTCAAAGACATGCTGATCGATGTCCGGCACGATCCCGGCCTGAGTCTGCCTGAGCCAGTCCGCTACATCGAGTACACGGAAAAGCATCCAGTCTACTCGCCCGGCGAACTGTCGAACCCGGCGTGGAACGCGGGCCAACCGCAACAGTGACCTGATGACGGACAGCGACCCGTCTCAAACATCGGCCCGGTTGAGTCACATCAACCGGGCCGATGGTTCAATTGAGGAAGGAGTCAGGTGTCAGGAATCAGGAGTCAGAAATAAGGCGATCTGGTTTTTTCTGACTTCTAATTCCTATCTTCTGACCTCTGACTCCTGACCCCTTCCCCCGAGGGCTGACCACGTGATTCGGATGACACCAATCATCGCCATGCTCTCCCTGCTGGCCGTCGCGCTGACAAACGCTTCGTTCGTCGCGGCACAGCAGTATCCACCCGTCGATGGGAGGCAATTCCCGTTGAACCAGATGTCACCTCCGGGGATGTCGGCTCAGTGGGCCACCAACATCGGCCGCGCGAAGCCCGCTCACTTTCAACCCGTGCGAGTGATCCTGCCGGCGGCGGGAAGTGTCACGTTTTACGAAGCGGCGAATCGTCCCATCGAACTCGCCGCGCCGGCTCAAGCCGGGTTGCTCGTCGGAAACGTGTACCGTCTGAAGGTGAGTGGCCTCGAAGATTTTCCCGGCGTCGATTTCTATCCGTCGATCGAATTGATCGACCGCCTGCACCCACCGACCGGGCGCGAGGAAGACTTTCCCATCGACTTCGAGTTCACCACCGAAGAATTCGAGTGGGCCGCCAACGGTCGGTTGGTGACGAAAGTGATTTACCTCGAACAGCCCGAGCGAGTCCCCACAATCCTCCTCGACAGTACCCAGCGCATTCAAACGATTGAGCCGTCTCGCAATGCTCTGGCCGAAGCCGATTCGCTCGGCCGACCGATGGCCATCGTTCGCTTGGGAGGCCGCCTGCCGGACCCACATCGTCCCGATCCGCAGTTCTTCGGACCGGGAGGCCCGATCCGCGTGGCGGCCAAACCAATTCAAGCCGTCTCCAAGACGAAGAGGCCCGCCGTGCAACAGGTCTCGCATCGCCCAGCCGCCCGTTAGTGTTTCGAGTGTTCCGCCGACAGCCCGACTGAGGTCTGTGATGATCCACCCCGCACGAACTCTCAAAAATCGATCACGAGTCGGCGGCATCGCTGTTCTCGCCCTGGCGTGCTGCGCCTGTGCGAGTTCTCGCCCCGTGACCCGCTCGAACCCGCCGGCCAACGGTTCGATTCAAGCCATCTATCACGAGACGACCGAGCGTGGTGAAACCGTTCACTCGACGCGCGGCTCGCAAATTCAACAGCTCGCTTATCAATCGGAAGCGGCCGGTGAGACGCGGCCTGGTGAGACGCGACTCACCTCGAAGCCACGACAGCCAGCCAGCGCGATTCAACAGGTGGCCTACACCGAGCAGGCCGCCACGACCTCGCCCGAATGTCCGCCGCCGTTCACGATCAATCAGTGTCCGCCCGAGCCGCGCTGGGCTGCCCCGTGCCCGAATCCGCTCGCGCCCGGCATGGTCGGCTGTCAGTGCGAGAGCACGTTGTTGCTGGAGAAGTTTCCCGACGAATACCTGTGCGACGGTGGAGATCGTGCTCTGCCGGTTCACTATGACAATTACAACCGGCTCGGTCTCGACACCGAAGACACGGTGGCCGAGTTCACCGACCACACGGGCAAGAACCGCGTGAGGGCCTCGAATCGCGTGTGCGTCTACGCGCCGCGGTTCGCCACGGTGAGAACCATCAGCCGCCCGCATGAAGACTCGCACCTCAACCGAGTCGCCGATGTCGATCACACCGCCGGCACCGACGCGATGCACACACGCTTGAAAGCATCGCTGCACGTGAAGCAGGAGACGACTGGTCGAGTCCTTGTTCGTTCGCGAGCCGGTGGCCTCGAAAGCGAACAGCTCCAGGGAGACCTCTCGCAAACGAAGCGGCTCGCCGTTCACGACAAGCTGATCAACGTCTATCAAGATCTGAACTTCGTTCAGTTCGGCTCGTCAGAACATTCCGATGCCGCTCGCTTGAACTTCGGCATCCAGGCCGGACTGGTCTGGTCGCGTGAAGAGTATCCCGTCATCGCGGCCAAGACCGACTCGGCGATGGAAGGCGTCTATGAGGCTCACGCCGCGACGATCGTCGGCATCGACGATAAGAAGTCCAACGAGCCGGGCGATCTGCGCATCGTCAAGCTCGCCGACAAGAACACCGCTCTGCCGGGCGATGTCATCGAGTTCACGCTCCGCTACGACAACCTCGGACCGAACGCGGTCCATCATGTCCGCATCGTCGATAACCTGACTCCGCGCCTGCTGTACGTCGATGACAGTGCGACATCGGATCGCGACGGTCGCCTCGTTGTGGAAGACAACGGTGAGGGCAGCCTGGTCCTCGTCTGGGAACTGACCGAGCCGCTCCAGCCCAAGACGGGTGGTGTCGTCACGTTCAAGGCCAAGGTGCGATAGAGTTGGTCCTCAAATCAAGCAGACTGTGGAGACAGGTTCTAGTGCTGTGTCACACCTAAGAATGGGGGTTGTTGTCGTAGCCACGTTCGCCAGAACGTGGGCGAGACGCTGGATGGACCCCACGCTCTGGCGAG
>JAYUFF010001020.1:0-8894 GCA_043738825.1 Schlesneria sp. | reverse complement strand
GCGGTGCGGTCAGCATCGTGAGTCCCCTCAACGATGCCATCAGTATCCACGATACGCTGGCCGCCAGTTCCGTCACGTTTTCTCAGGCTGCACCCGGTGTCACAATCACCAATCGGAATGCGCACGGCATCAACCTGTTGGCAAACGCCGGACTGGTGAAGTTCACGGGGCCGGTCTCGATTTCGGATAAGCTTGTTCCAGCCGCAGCCGCAGCGGCAGTCGAGTATCAAAACAGCAGCGGCAATGCGCAGTTCCTGTCGCTGAACATCGTGGGTGGCATCGGCGAAGGAATTGTGATCGGAGGCGTCGCCCCCCTGCTGAACAACACGGGCCAGTTTCTGGTCTCCGGAAACACCACCATCACAAATGTCGCCAGAAATGGCATTCTGATCACCGATGACGATGCCAAGGTTGGATTCAACGGATTGAGCATCGCGTCGCGAGGATTGAGTGGCATCAACATCAACAGCAGCCGAGGCAATGTGACATTCGGCGGAATCACCTTGATCGACAACGCGAACGCCAGCACGTCGCCAGCCGTGGATATTCAGAACAACACGACCGCAAACGTCTTGTTTAATACACTGACGATTTCTGCTGCCACTCGTCCCCTGCCGCTGGTCGGCGGTGCGGGACTCAACATCATCAACAACCTTCCTTCGGTGAATGTGAGCTCGTTGAATGTGACGACCCTCAATGGCATCGGTTTGTTCGCGGACACTGCGGGCGTCATCACGACAACCACAGTTTCCGGCGTCACGACAACCACCACTTCCGGTGGGGTTTCTGTCGGCACAGGCATCATTGATTCCGTGGGCACCATCGCCGCCGGTGCCAATTTGGGTCGCCCTGCCATTGACGTTCAGAACTCGGTCATTCGACTCGGATTTCAATCGGTCAGCAGTTTGAACTCATCCGCTCAAGGAATCATTCTCGCCAACAATGCCGGACCTGCGAGTGGGACTCTGTTCAGCATCTCCGGCCAAGCCGGAGTTCTCAATTCCGGTGGAACAATCACGGGAGCCATCGCCGACGGGGCCTCCTTCCAGAACACCGGTGCCGTTTCATTGTCCAATATGAACATTCTCGGCAACGCCGGTGCGGGGATAAATGCGCAGACATCGGCGCTTTTCGTGGGCGGTTCGCAGATCCAGACAAACGGACTGGTGGGCGTCGATGCTCTGAATACCCTGATCGTCGCGTTGCTGGGTAATACGATTACCGGAAATGGCAGCGACGAGGTCCGGTTCACCGCCGCAACAGCGGGGATTTACTCACTCACTCTCGGTGGCGGATTGCTGACCGATGGCAACCTGATCACCGACGCGACAAACCATGCGGTTCTCGTTCAGACGCAGGGTGCGGGAACGGGCTCAACACTGAACTTGAATGTGCTCAACAACACGCTCACTACGACCGCAGCGGCGATCGATGCGTTCCATCTGAATTGGAACGGTGGCGTGACTGGAGTGTTCGACGTGAACACCCTCAACTTCGGCAACGCCGCCTCGTTTGGTCTCTTCATGAATCTTGGATCGGCAACCCTTACCCAGGCGTCAAACATCGAAATCCTCAGCAACACGTTCAATGCCCCGGCGGGCATTGGAACGCACGGGATTGACATCACCACCAACGGCGCACCAAACAACATTACGATTGGTCGGTTGACCGGTCAACTGACCGGCAACGTGATGACATTCAATTCTCCGACCCTCAACAGCGGCGATATCGGCATGCGATTCTCCCTCGGTGCCAATTCCAACGTCAACATCTTCAACAATCAGATCTTGATGACCGCCGATGGGGCGACGGGCATGCAGTTCACTTTGGTGCAGGGAACTTCAGATATCACCGTCAACAACAACGTGATCAACATCTCGCCGATCAACAACCTGATAGCAATCGAGAATGGCATCAACATTCTGGCCGTGAGCGGAACGGTGACTTTGCACGGAGATGTGAGCAACGATGTCGTCATCCGCGGCTTCCGAAATTCGATCGCGCCGTGGTTCTTCGCCCCCGCTGCCATCAACGGGCAGATCGTCGTCAACGGTGTGACGCTGTTCCCCTGACCTGAAGGCGACAGCCCGTGCTGAAGGCGACCTATCGCGGTTTGCCTGTCCGGGTTGCGAGCGATGTCACGCGGCTCGAACACTTCGCCACAAGTCGCGAAGTGTTCGATGCTTCTCCTACACAGTGCCGGTGGCATAAGCCAATTTTGCTGGCCGCTCTATCCGGAGCGTGCGCTTCGCCAAACCGACCTCAATTTTGTCGTTTGAGTGCGGCGGACGCTGCCGAACTCTCGTCTCCGGCCACCGACGGCATGAGGCAATTCTGCGCCGTTGTCGTGGGGCGCGACCGTAATGTTGCAGAAGCCCGCCTATTTGGACAGATTTTCCCAAGAGAAGCTCTCGCTGCAACCGATACTTCAATCACAACCGTCAAGGTCGGTGCGGTTGCGCACGCGGTTCGGCGTCACGTCAATCAGCGCGCTTCGAGTTTCCGCAGTCTTCCAGGAACGCGAACATGTTCGGGCGAATGTCTTTTGGTTCGCTCTTCGTGCTGGCCCTACTGGCACCTGGAGTGTGCTGGGCACAGCCGGGGTATGGCTATGGTCCCGCAAATGGTCCATCAGGTCCGATGATGTCGCCATATTCCGGACAGTACGTGCCGCAGTCTGCCGGTGCGCCGACTCCGAACGGCGGCAACGCCCGTACGATCTACGAACAGCGCCCGGATGACCGAGGCTGGCTGTTTGAGGACTCACCGCTGAGCAAGTCCCTCGAAAACAGCTTTCGACACGCCTTCTTCCGGACTGAGTATTTGCTGTGGAGCATCGGTGATCCAGGCAACGTTGTGCTCGGTGCCCCATTGCTTTCGGGAGCCGATCCCCGGATCCCGGCCAATGTTCCCGTGAACGATCGTTCGACAGGCGCGCCCATTGGTGTCGGAGTTGTCCCAACATTGGATTCCATCAATCTCAACGGGAACAACGGGTTCCGCAGCACATTCGGAATTCCGGTTGGACCGGGTGCTTTTGAAGCTAGTGCCTTCATTTTGCAAACCAATTCCGCATCACAGAATCTCACCGATTCGATCAAGCCCGTCGATCCCAATGATCCGTTCTCTGTGGCAACCTTTGTCGCACAACCGGTCTTGGTGGAGGGGGCACTGTCGGCAGCCAGCCTCGTCTACGATGTCAGTTACCAGGCGGTGTTGAAGACGAGCGTTTGGGGGACCGAGGCCAACTATGTGTTCGCTCCCCCCAACGCCGGCGCGGGTGACTTCATCACATTCAGCCCTCTGTTGGGTGTTCGGTACTTCAATTTTCGAGAAAGCCTGAACCAGACCGGAGTCTATGAATACAACGATGGGGTCAATCCCATTCGGCCTGTCACGAGCAAAATCGACGCCTCAACAATCAACAATGCCTACGGGCCGCAAATCGGCTTGCGAACAGAGATGACCGTTTCGCGCCTAACGATCGGAGCCGAGCCGAAGATGATGCTGGGATTGAACACCTATCATGCCAACCTCTTCACACAAAACATTCTCAGCGACACCGAACCTGTGTTGAACATCCGCGACACCAAGACGACGTTTGGCCCGCTGGCAGACCTCAAGGTTTACTCACGCTTTGCGGTATCACAGAACTTTCACGTGTTCGCCGCCTACAACCTCTTGTGGGCCGGTCTGATCACCAGGCCGTACAACAATGTCGTCTACAACACGTCCGTCATCACGGGAGCGGGTGCCTTCCAACAGAACGTGCGAACCACGGACACGGTGCTGCAAGGCCTGTCCGTCGGTGCCGAGTTCCGTTACTGAGCCGCCGCGTCACAACTACGGGCACCGAAGTACGGCGACGCCAGCAACCGATCGCAGGCGTCGATCCGTTCGTCAGCGATGAACTCGGAGACATCCTGTGGGCGCGGAGGCAGTCCGAGCCGATCGAGCGACAACGGCGAATCAGCGTTGCACGGTCAGCCTCTGGCGACGAGGCGAAGCCTGTTTTTCCCTCACGAACGCATCGACCGGATGGACAACCGCGTCACCCGAGTCGGGTGGTGACGAAGCTCGAACGGACGGAAACGACCAACGCGCGGCGCGTGGGTCTGCGGCCGACTTGTCATCCTTCGGCCAGTCGGCTCCCTGATCGATCCAGCCGCGCAGCAGGCCGATCTGTTCGTCGGAGAGCTTGTCTCCCTCGGGAGGCATCAGCACGTCCGGGTCCACGCCCGCGACGTACTTGATGAGCCGGCTCTCGGCACTCTTGCCACTGACAAACGCGGGGCCACTGTCGCCGCCATTGAGTGCCTCATCGCGACGGTCCAGCCGCAGACCGCCTTCCTGCTTCGCGGCACCGTGACACTTGTGGCAATGGGTCGTCAGCAGCGGCTTGATGTCGGTGACGAAGTCAACCTTCTTCTTCGTGGCGAGAGGCAGTGCCGGTGGCTCCGCGACTACGGCGGCAGTTCGCAAGAAGAGTGTCGCGGCGGCAGCGAGCAAGGCACTCAAATAAAAGCGGCGGCGATGGAACATCGGTCACTCGCACGAAGGAGGTGGGACGGGCTTTGCACAAATAATCAGGTTGCATACTTCATGCAGGGTGGGCACTGCCCACCATTCCGCCATCGTTTGTGGTGGGCAGTGCCCACTCTACGTTTTTTGTGCAAAGCCGGTGGGACAAGCAAAGCAGAAGATCACGGCGGGAGCCAAGCCGAATGCCAGTCAATCAGGCGGCTCATCCGCTGTCAAGAAGCGGCCATCTTCGGCAGTGACCGCGCAGCAAAACGGGCTTGCCGATGGAGCGGCAAGCCCGTGTGAGTCGTCGAATTATTGTTGAGTGCTACTTGGCCCCGGTCACTCGCGCCGCCGTCGGCTGTTCAACGGCGGGCTGCTTTTCCTTCCGCTGCTCGGCCTTTTGAGTCGATAGGGCCAGCAACTGCTGTGCTCCCTGCAACTGAGCTTGTGAAAAGTACGGTGTCGGTGGTTGACCACCGAGGTGCGTCGCGGTTTTCGCCGCCAGTTGCTGGAATGACATCTTGTCGGTCAGATGCCATGCCGCCGCTTGAGCCGCCTGTGAATCGACCTTGCCCGTACCGACCACGGTCAACAGTTCATAGAGGACAGGATCATCGCTCACCTGTGAGACGGGAACCAATTTATAATGGCTGCTCGGCGTTGCCTCCGGCTTGCCATGCTCAAGGCACACAGAATTGAATGACAGGGAGATCGTTCGCTCGGGTGGGATGGAGAAGAAGCCACCGCCACCACCGCCCTGTTGACCACCGCCACCACCACCTTGTTGCCCGCCACCCATGCCACCGCCCTGTTGCTGCTGGCCACCACCCTGTTGGCCACCGCCACCGCCGCCGCCGAACCCTCCCTTCTGTCCACCACCGCCGCCACCGAATTGGAAGTTCATCGGCACGCCAACGGCCGCTTCGGGCACCTTGACGTTGAGCGGCTTGTCCGTCTTGTTCAAGATCAACACGTTTCCACCGAGTGCGTTCTTGGGGATCAACTTGGCCGCAATCTGGCCTGCGTCGATCGCGGCGAAGAACTCAACCTGTTCGCCCGACGGGTCGAACTTGGGATTCCGAATCGGCTTCTTGCTGACGGCTTTGTTGCCAGCGGCGGACAACTCGGGGCCTTGCCAGCCGGAGACAACCAGAGCAAACGATGCCAGACAGCACGCAATCAACGCTGCGGACGAACGACGGACCATCGGACGTTCCTTTCACAGAGAGAACCAAACCGCAGCTCGCGATCGCGAACCGTTTCTTGAACTGTCGATTTCAAACCATGTTGTTTGAAGTGGAGGCGTGGACCAACCGGGAGACATGGCCAACCGAACGTCCGGGATTCTAAGCCAACACGATTCCTGCGAGCAATGAAAACTTGAACGAGTTTCCATTTTTGAGGAGGAACACCAACCCAAACGGTTCCGCGAAACCGGTCGCTGCGATCCCCAAAGTCCGCCGACACGGGATACCTCATCGTCTTATCGTCCTATCGGTAGGGTGGTCCCTCAGTTCCAATGCCGACTGCGTTTCAGCCGCTACAGTCGGGCAAATCGGCAGTGGGTAAGTCTCGACAAAGGCCAGCAGTTCGCTGGCGTTGAAGACGCCCGTGGTGGCTCCCATTGAGCGGACGCAACTCGCACCCATCGCTGTTCCGAGGCGAAGGCACTCGGCGGTGCTGGCTCCGCGCAGCAGGCCGAAGACGAAGCCCGAGACAAACGCGTCGCCGGTGCCGGTCGCATCGATGGCCTCCACGGGATAGATGCCCGATTCGAGTTGGCCATTCGAGCCGAGCAGCAGCGAGCCTCGGCTGCCACACGTGATGACCACCTCGCGTATGCCGAGGTCTCGGAAATGCCGGGCCTGGCGCACGGGATCGGTTTCGCCGCACAGACGTTCGGCTTCGTCGTTGTTCGGGAAGAAGTAGTCGGTCCACGGAGCAACGGCCTCGATCCATCCGGCCAGGCTCCCCGCTTCGGGCAACACCACGTCGAGAATCGTCGTGACATTTGCCTCGCGCGCGAGGCGGAACATGCGCACAACACACTCGGGCGTAAGGGCCTCCAGCAGACAGAAGCCGCCGACGTACAGCACCTTCGCCGCGCGAATCGTCTCGACCGTGACCTGCCTGCCGTCGTATTCGGCATTCGCACCAACACAGTGAATGAACCGGCGGTCCTCGCCGCGCACATTCAGGACGAATGTGCTGCTCGTCGGTGCCGTCGGACTGAGGACCAACTCGGAACATTCGACCGACGCAGCCACCAGTCGGTCGCGCACCTCGCGACCGAAGACATCGTCACCGACACGGCCCGAGACTCCGACTCGCAGTCCCAGCTTGGCCATATCGACCGCCACATTCGCCGCGCAGCCACCGATGGTGAATTCGACCCGCTCGGTTCGCGCGAGAGTCCCTGGTGGTGGCATCTTCGCCAGTGGCTGGCAGACGGAATCGGCCACGACAATCCCGGCGCAGAGGCAGTCGAGAGAAATGGTCATACGGTCACACTCGCAATTCGTCGGGTGCCTGATTGAGTTCATCGGCGTAGCGGCTGCGAATCGGTCCCACGACGTGCTTGAGGAAGGCATCGACCTGCTCGGGGGCACGGCCAACAAACCTCAACGAGTCGAGCGTGCCGGTCAGATCGACCTTGGCGAAGGCCGCGTCCGATTTCAGCCGCTCCATCAGATCGTTCGGCTTTCCATGTTCCTTCACTTGGCGAGCCGCCTCCTGACTGTGAACTCGGATCCGTTCGTGCAGATCCTGACGGTCCCCTCCCGCACAAACGCCCGCCATCAGGATTTCCTCGGTCGCCATGAAGGGCAATTCCTCATCGAGATGCTTCGCGATCACCTTCGGATAGACGACGAGGCCATCCACCACGTTGCGGTACAAAATCAGAATCGCATCCGTCGCGAGGAACGCCTGCGGAATCGTCAACCGGCGGTTGGCGCTGTCGTCCAGAGTCCGCTCCATCCACTGGGTTGCCGCCGTCTGAGCGGCCGACGACGAAAGGCTCATCACGAACCGAGCCAGTCCGCACATCCGTTCGGCCCGCATGGGATTCCGCTTGTAGGCCATCGCCGACGACCCGATCTGGTCCTTCTCGAACGGCTCTTCGATTTCCTTGCGGCTTTGCAGCAGTCGCAGGTCCGACCCCGACTTGTGAGCCGATTGAGACAACCCCGCCAGCACGTCAATCACCTGCGAATCGACTTTGCGGGAATACGTCTGCCCCGTCACGGCATACGCCGCCTCGAAGCCCATCTTCCGGCAGACAACCCGATCCAACTCCTCAACCTTGGAGTGATCGCCATTGAAGAGCGAGAGGAACGTGGCCTGAGTCCCCGTCGTCCCCTTCACGCCGCGCAGCTTGAGCGATGCGATCCGATGTTCAATCTCCTCCAGATCGAGGACCAGATCGTAGCACCACAGGGTGGCTCGCTTGCCAACGGTGACGGGCTGCGCCGGCTGAAGATGAGTAAACCCAAGGCACGGCAGCGCCCGGTACTGCTCGGCGAATCGAGCGAGCCGGTCGATCGTCGCGACCAGTTTCGATCGCAGCAGTTCGAGACCGCGTCGCATCAGGATCAGGTCGGTGTTGTCGGTGACATAACAACTGGTCGCCCCGAGGTGAATGATGGGTCTCGCCGTCGGACAGACATCCCCGTAAGCGTGAACGTGCGCCATCACGTCGTGTCGCAACTGCTTCTCGTAGCGCGCGGCCACAGCGAAGTCGATGTCGTCCACGTGAGATCGCAGTTCGTCGATCTGCTTCCTCGAAATATCGAGCCCCAGTTCGGCCTCGGCCTCGGCCAGCGCGACCCACAGCCTGCGCCACGTCGAGTGCTTGACCTGCGGCGACCACAGGTGGCTCATCTCGGCGGAAGCGTAGCGCCCGATCAACGGGTTGTCGTAAACGTCCTGATTCACCGCAGCAGTCCCTCACAAGTGAAACGGCGACACGGCAGCAATCGTCCCGCGTCATCAGGCATCACTTTAGGGATCGCGCCACCGAATTGCGACGAACCAAAGTTGTCGATCGTTGAACTTCGCTCGATGAGTCGTCGCGGCTGTTGGAGACGAGTTTGCGGGGCCTTGAAAATGACTGAAGCCGCGTCCTGGCGGTCGCGGCTGGTGTTCATGGTGCATCAATGGAGTTCGCAGTCAGGTTTGGAAACCTGCCCTGCATCAAGGCAGTCTTGTCCTCAATTTGGCTGACGGACGCCCAAAAACTTCCGAAGTCTTCGGAAGTGTGCATCGTCAAACTAGTGCATTGTCACACCTAAGAATGGGGGTTGTTGTCGTAGCCACGTTCGCCAGAACGTGGGCGAGACGCTGGATGGACCCCACGCTCTGGCGAGCGT
>JAYUFF010001019.1:0-3369 GCA_043738825.1 Schlesneria sp. | reverse complement strand
CGGATGCTGTTCGAGTCCGAATACCCCGACGTGACCGACGTGACGGTTCTGCCCGTCATGGTCGCCGCTGACCTGCTCGAAAACTTCGGCGACGATTTCTGGTTGTTCGTCGGCAGCCGAGACCTCGCCAAACAGGAGGGCCTCATCTTCCGCCACCTGCTGCGCCTCGTCCTGCTCTTGGATGAGTTCAAGCAAGTCACGCCTGTCGGCATGGACTCGAACGTCTGGCAGGACGAACTGCGTGAGATTTCCGAACGCCTGACCGCCTGCTGCCGCCTCGTCGATCCCACCTGCACCGAATCGGTTCTCGCTCACGAGGACGAGGCCGACTTCATTGAACATCCGACGAAGTAGTTCAAACTACCGCTGTGTTTGGTGACGGATTTTGATTCTCGGAGTCACGCCGGGCGACAGTTGTTCGAGACTTCTTGGGCTGAACGAGTATCAGGAACGCCGAGAGCAGAGTCAGCGGCAAGACGAGCGACCAGTAGGGGACCGCCCAAGTTGTACGGCATTCAAAAAAAGCATGCGGCTTGTGCATCCCTCCTCTAGGATTCACATTCACGGCTTCTGACTCCACAATTTCTTTTCCAGTCCCGAAATTGAATTGCGACCATTTCCATTGCCAATCGACATCGTATCCGTGCAACGGGTTTGCGATCGCGTCGTCAATGAAGAGATCAGGATCTGGAGCGTCCAGTGACAGCCAATCGAATTTGATGTGGTTCGTTCGGAATTTGTTCGTCGGCGATGGCCGATCACAGTACCACTCAACATGCCCCCTTCCGACCAGGCCGAGTGATGCGAAGATGGAAGCCGCAGGAATATCCCATCATGGATTCCGTAACTTCGCATCCAAATGACAGTCAACGCCAAGGCCACCGCCAGCAAGGTCAAGCCGGTCTTCCGTCGCCAACCGTTGAAGAAGTCACCCACGATTCACGCTCTCTGTGGTACGTGCTGATTTGGAAGTCGATCGGGAAATGCGCCCCGGCGAGATCATACATGCAGCCATTTCATCACGGACACGCGGACTTGAACTAGCCTGCATTTCTCACGAGTGGGGTACGTGTCCAACAGCGTGTGTATCGAAGCCTGACGCGCAAGCGAAGGAGCTCACACGCGGACCTTCGCTTGCGCGTCAGGCTTCGATGACTCGTGGAAATGCGGGCTAGGCCGTTGGCCTTGACTGGGAGAACGCTTGGCCCGTTGGGCCGGAAAACCATCTTTTGCCGCTCTACCACTGATAATCAAATCCGGCCCGCAAACCGTGCAGGATGAGCGTGTCGCCGGTTCGCACCGAGTACGAAGCGTTGCCGAGGGTGTCGTAAGTGATCCCCTGCTGCTGTGTCGGAGCCATGCCGACGTTGGTCACCACCATGACTTCGTAACCGGTCCGAAAGTGGAACCGCTCGGCGAGCCGAATCGCGCCGCTCAAACCGACGTTCCCCGCGAACGAGGCGCGATCCGCTTCGTCGGTGAACGAACGGCCATAGACCGAGCCGCCCGCCTGAGAGTATCGCTCGATGATCGAGCCATGCACGCGATTGAGGAACAGGCCCGCGCGAACATTGCCGTCGAGTGAGAAGCGGCCGCGCTCGAAGATCGACCCGTCGAACACGCCTTGCAGACCGTTCATCTGGTTGCTGGTGGTGCCGTTCCACAACATCGTGAAGGCCCCCCCGCCGAGACTGGGGTCGTTGATGCCGCCTGCGCCGCTGAGCAGCGCCAAGCCGTGAGCAGTCAGCGCCTCATTGGACAGTTTGTCGTTCGGGCCGTTGAAACCCGGCGCTTCGTTTCCATCGACATCAAACGCATCGAAGGTTCCGGTCATCCCCACCAGCGCCGCTTCCGAAAAATTGATGTGTCGATACCCGAGTCCCAGGCTGAACCGGCGTCCCTGTGTGCGCCGCGTCTTGAAGTTCACCTGGCCGTCGGACAGGTTGCTCGAGCGCTGCAGCGTATAGACCGAACCGGGCCGCATGAACTCGAACTCGGTCGTCTCATCGTTGGGATTGGGGGGGCCACCAAGACTGTCAGTGGCCGCGTCGAACAGCGGCCGGAAAAACGTGGTCGTGTTGACGAAGTTGCCGTTGGACGCGGGATCGACCAACGGACTGGCCTGACCGCCGTCGTAGCTGATGGCGTGCGTCAGGACGCCGGAGCTGTTTGAATTCCAGCCGCCGAATTGTGTCCAGAAGCCCTCGACCTCGTAGTTGGGATCGATCAGCCAGCCCGCGCCGAGTCGGTAGCCTCCTTCAAAGTGAAAGCTGTCATTTCCGAAGCGAAGACTTTCCGGGCCGCCGATGATGGGGCCGCTGCCACCCGAATTGTTGCGCTTCCACAACAGCGCATCGGCCGACAGCCAGAACCCGGTCTCGCGCTCGGACAACACGAAGTAATCGCCGGCGTCCACTGTCGGCTCGTCCACCGGTTCCACATGCTGCGCCTGCGCGCGGGGAATCCAGGCACAGAGCAGGCAGAGGACGGTGAGACTCAATGTGTCGGCGATTTCATGGCATCATCCCTAATGCTCGGCGGACGCGATGCGAGCCTGGTCCCGGAGAAACTCGCCGCTGCGATCCGCACTCCGGGCGCGTTCCATTCCTTCCGCGCAGGAGTCTTCATCGGCAGACCACACTCGTCGCCTGCGCGGTCCAACTGGCCCGGCGACAAAGACATCGTCACGACGATGCGGATAGACACGGACTACCGATTGAGCCGATTGCAGCGACACGAACCCGCCTGCGGGTCGTTGAACCGCGCGAGGCCACTCCGCCGCCAAAGGCGTCCCCGACAAGGCGTTCTTCGGCGGAGATTGCCGTTGTGAGTTGTGCCTTGTACGTGCGGCAGGAAATCGCCTGTCCGGTAACACCAACCCGAATTGTGAGTGAGGTTCTCCGGTCGCATCCCCTCGCTCACACTTCGGGCTGGTGTGGGTAAAACAATTTCCGCCGCATGCCTTACAGATGCTCGCTGCGAGCCGCGCGACAGAGCCGATCCAAGTCGTCGAAGAAATGGGGATACGTCTTCGATGTGCAGCCCGGATCGGCGATGACGATCCCCGGCACGCGCAGGCCGAGCAGTGAGAAGCTCATCGCCATGCGATGGTCGTCGTAGGTCGCGACCGTTCCCGGATGGAGCGGTCCCGGATGGATCGTCATGCCGTCCGGATGCTCCTCCACGTTCAGGCCGAGTCGCACCAGCTCGGTCACGACTGCGCCGACTCGATCGGTTTCCTTGTGCCGCATGTGGGCGACGTTGCGAATCCGCGTCGGCCCTGCGGCGAACGGAGCGACACACGCCAGCGTTTGCGCCGTGTCGCTGATGGCATTCATGTCGATGTCGATCCCGCACAGCGGTCGGCCT
>JAYUFF010001018.1:0-3374 GCA_043738825.1 Schlesneria sp. | reverse complement strand
ATACTTCTTGTTCATCAGAACCTCCTTGTTCAACAGAGGTTCTCCGATTTCAACCCGGTCAATCAACCCCAAATCTGAGACCTGACAGGGCACTAGTGTTGTTGTGTGGCGAGGTGAGTCCCGTGACTGATGCTGGATGCGGACATGTTCCAGGAAACGACGAAGTCTTCCACCGTGAAACTGGTCACGATGGCGTATCTCAATGAGCAGCAAGCCTCGGAGGAATCGTTGCCATCGGACCCGCCGTCCGTCGTGCCGAATCCGACTCTGACCGCGCTCACGTGGATCACGCGAGCGATCTCGGTGGTTCTGGTGGTGGCGTTCCTCGTGGCAATCTCGGTCAATCTCATGAATGCCGGGCCGGCGGAGAAGAGTCGCCGAACGTGCGGTATCGACTGGATTCTATGGATGGCCGGCTCGGAGAAAACGTTCCAAGGAACTTTGTTGGAATCGATGGAAAAGAGCCGCGAGGACTTGAATCGGCAGAGGGAGGGATCGAAGTTCAAACTGGAACCCTTCCAAATCAAGGAGTTCGACATCAACCAGTTGAACTTGAACCCTAAGTTCACTCCCAACCGCGATTGAGCCAATCGCGCATGGCCACGCCTCATCACGCGACGGAGTGGCGGAGTCAGAAGCGGAGCGGATGGCCCTGGTGAGGTTGTCGGCTAAAACGAAGACGGGGCCATCGAAGACTTTGACCCCGCCACCCAGTCGAAACTCATTTGTCGGTCGGTCCGATGGCGGCGTAGTTGATAGTCAGTTTCTCCTCGTCAGCGCTCTGCTCAGCGAGTTTGATGATGAGAATTGACTGTGGCTTTTCCGTCGTTCTGGCGAGGACAATCTGGCCGACTCGCACGTTGATTGAGTTGGACGACGACGATCCAAGTCGGCGATCGCGCGAGGGGCTGTTACTTCCATAGAAGTTGGCTCGCAATGGTTTGCCATGAAACGCCAGGATCTCCGTTTCGTCAGTGGCGGCGAACTCCCACCTGGGATCATTTCCGGGACCACGAAAGTAGAAGTAACCGGATTCTCCCGGCGCGCTGTGACTCCACGCCAATTTCCCCTGTGGAAATTCCAGAGAGCGAATGGACTGGCGATTCTGTGTGATCGCGCCGCGCACTTCGGCAATCACCACGTTCCCTTTGGACTGAAACAAGTCATCGTCCCGGCCCTTCAAGGATTTCTGCAGCCGCGTTTGCTCGGCCAACAGCGGAGCGAGTTGCATCTCCACTTCGTGGAGATGCCAGGCGAAACTCATTTGGACCTGCTGCTTGATTGTCTTGCCATCAAGCTCCTTCAACGAGGTGTCTGCGGGAAGAGACACCACGGAAAGTTCGGCGAGCGACAGGAAATCGGTGTTGAATGCCGCACCGCCAGTATTCGTCAACAGATACTGGCCCCCCGCTTTCATTGGGTAGATCGTGGCAACCGTCAATTTGCCAGGTACTCGTTTCCCTTTGATCGCTTTCAGAATCTCGACTTCGGCAGGGTAAAACCCGTCTTCAAACGCAAACCCGGCGTCCTTTGGTACGGAGATACATTTCACAATCACGATGTCTTGGGCTCGTTCAATGAATGTGTCCGTATCCGAAAAGAACGAGATCGGCGTTGCGTGGATGACGCCCCCCATCCCCATCGCCGTCACCAATGCACAAACGAACCGAGTGACTCTCATCGTGGGCTCCCTCAATTTGTGTTTCGATTTACCTGTTTTCAGCAATGCGGTTGACGTGCAAGTCATTTCAACTTCTCGGCGAGCTTCTTCGCCGCCTCATGATCGGGCTTCTGTTTGAGGACATCATTGACGAGCTTTTGGGCGTCATCCTTGCGGTCGGATAGCAAAAAAGTTTCGGCGAGGTGGATTTGGAGGTCGGGGTCTTTGGGTTTGAGTTCGAGGGCGGTTTCGAACTCGGCGATCGCGCGGGGGTATTGCTTCAGGCCGCGGAGGCTTTCTCCCAGCAGGCGGTGGATGTCGGCGTCGAGGACGTCGATGTGGAGCGTCAGTTTGGCGTACTTGTAGGCGTCCTCAAAATTGTTTTCGGCGAGGGCGATTTCGGCGCGGGCCTTGCGCGGGGCGGGGTCGTCGGCTTCGATGAGGATCAGTTTTTCGAGGGCCTCGCGGCGGCGGGCCTTGTCGCCGGTCAGCTTGGCGGCGGCGGCCGTTCCCTTCCACCAGTCGCTGTTGTCCGGGAAGTGTTTCATGCCGAGTTCGCACAGGGCAAACGCCTCATCGGTCTTCTTCTGCTTCAGGCGGACTCGCAGGAACAGTTCGAGGAGGTGCCGGTTCGGATGCTCCTTGTTGAGGGCCGGCTCCATGACTTTTGCGGCCTCGTCGGGTTTGTCGTCTCGCAACAGCAAGGCCCCGACGACGAGAGCGGCGACCGGTTGAGTTGGGTCGCGTTTCAAGACCTCGGTCGCGAGCTTGCGGGCTTTGTCTCGCTCGCGGACGAACAGCAGCAGCCGCGAGTAGTCGGCGGCGGCTTTCGGGTCGTCCTTGTTCTTCTCGTAAACCTTCTCGATCTGCGACGGCTTGATCTCCGGTTCGGACTCGGTCTGCCTGAGGCCCGCGACCAGCTTGTCTAGGAACTCGCGATAGCCCTGTTCGAAGTCGGCCTTCTCGACGCCGAAGACCTCGGGGACGGCCTGGTCGGTCGTGCGGTTGCGGCGATACGAATCGAGCAGCTTCGCCAGCGACGGCTCACCGAATCGCTCGACCATGTACTCGGCGTACAGCACGCTCTGGCAGTACGCGAAGTTCCAGTTGGCCTGATTGCCGGCGCGAATGAAGCCCATGCTCAGGTTGTCGAGGTTTTTCAGCTCACCCTTGGGGACGCGGTCGAGCAGCAGCTTGTTCCACTCGACCGGTCGCGGGTAGCCCTCGGAACGAACGGCGAGAGCTTCTGTGTACCAGTGCGGAATGTTGAAGTTGGTCTGCTGGAGCGTGAGGATGTGAACAAACTCGTGCTTCATCACGCGCGCCCAGTTCAGCGGCTGCTCCATCCCCGAGGGACTCGTCATCGCGATGATCGAACCGGTCGAGGCTCCGATCGTCTGGACCCACGGCAGGCCGACCATGCGGGCACTGAACCACTGATGCCCGTTCAGCCCCTTCGCTTCGTTGTAGATTTCGATCTGCGTCCGGCTTTCCGGCTCGAAGCCGAACAGCGTCGTCAGTTCGGGATAAACCTCTTCGAGGTACTCGGCCATGTACCGCGCGAGCAGCTTGTCGAGCTTGGCATCGGCCCGGATGACGAAGTGTTCGGTCGTCACCGTGCTGTAGTCGTCGAGCACCTTCAGCACCTTCCGCATATTGCTGACCCGCACGTGATACGGGTCCGCTTTGAACGCGTCGTCGAGCAGTTTCTTGG
>JAYUFF010001017.1:0-8912 GCA_043738825.1 Schlesneria sp. | reverse complement strand
CAGGTGGTCGAGTTGCGGCGGTTGAGAAAATCCACCGACAAGCGAATGTGGCGGGGGATGCCGTGGTAGCGGTTGAGCCAACAGGTTGATAATCGGGTTGACGGTTTCGGGCGAAATGCGGTGTAAACATGGACTTAAACAAATGCCGCCCCTAAACAATCAACCGAAGCAACCAGCTTAGCGCGCGGTTAAACAACCAGGCTAACGCTTTGGCCCTCAAATGGCCCCAAAATAGGCTTTTCTGAATTTCCATCAGCGCGGCCAGAATTTCTTTCGTCAGGGTCGGGATTTTTGACAGAATGCCGCCCACGGGTGTGAAGCGGGTTGCAAACCGACTTCACTGAAATCGGCTTGTGACGCTGTGGTGTGGTTCCTCATCCCCGCCCCGTCACGAGCGGCCCGTTTCACCATAATGAGGAGAAAAGAGCTATGTTTACCCTGTTCCTGTGTGTTGCGTTGGGTGCCGATCCGGTGTTGATTCATGCGAAGGTTCCCGACCAGGTTCGCGAATACTTCGAGCGGGCCGACAAGAACATGGACGGCTTGATGAAATTGCATCAGGACCGCATCAAGGGGCTGGAGATTGCCATTCGCGGCGAAGGCGTGCCGCAACTCAAATCGAAACTTCGACGGGAGTTGGCGCAGGTCGTGAAGTCGTTCGACGAGTTGAAGAAATCGAAGCCGCTCGCCCCGATGCTCGGCGCCCCGGCCGTGGGCGACATCGGCTACTTCGAGTCTTTCACAGTCGTGGCGGTGATTGACGACCACACGGTGCAGGTGCAGGTACAGTACAACAGCAAACGCGGTGAATTCATTCCGCCAATGTCTGTGCTTTTAACAGGCCCGTCGGTCAAGTCGCTGAAATCACGGCAGATGGTTCACGGCACCGAGTTGTGGCGCGTCACGGACACGGACGTTGAGAAGATTCCGCTCGATCAAAAGCGACGTGGCAACATACCGGACATCTACAAAGTCGAGCCGGTCAAGAAAGCCGAGTTGGATCAGTATCGCGCCATGTACGAAGCCGAGAAGAAACAGAACGTCGCCCCACCCGCTGACATCAAGGACGAGAAGCCCAAGCTGGATAAGGCCCCAATGCCAGACAAGCCCAAAGGCGACGCCTCCGAAAAGTAACCGCGCCCCATGTCGGCGCAAACGGATCGGTTCGACGATGTACTGGCCGATGCAGTAAGCGACGAATGTGCTGGAGAATTGACGGTCGCATGTTCGGCATCGGGTTCCAGTCGCGCGTTGACCCGTCGCTCGAAACGATGAGGAGTCTTCGCAGCATGGCCACGCCGAAGCAGCCCCGTGCCGATCGACCGAAACAATCAGCCGAAAGGCGATCAGGCCCCGAGAAGCCCGCGCCGGTCGATCCGCATTCTGTCCTCGTTCCCGAAGTGACAATTCCCCGAACGTTCGGGGAAATTGAGTTGGTCACGGTCGATCCGCGTTCGGTGCCGGTCCCATCATTGCCGCAGAGCATTCAGTTGCTGGTCGATCCCGACTTGAAACGCCGCGCCGCTCTGTACTGGCAGGACGCTCATCGACTGCGAACCGTGCTGGATATCTGGCAGCAGTGGTTCCGCGACCTCAAGCAGAACGGCGATGCCGATCCGCGAATCCCGGTTCGGTGCGACGAAGCGGTGCGTCGATGCCTGGAAGTTCTCTGGCCTGATTTGGTGCGGTCGTGTTCCTACGTGGGCCAGACCCTGGACGAACTCCAAGCGGCGATGCCGCGTCTTCCCAGCGGGCGGTTGGCCGGAAAGGACGAGGTTTATGACTCACAAGCGAAGACGCTCGTCGAAGTGGAACGAATCGGCTGGCAGTACGAGCCGGACTTGTGGAACAGTTTCTACGGCGACTTGAACAAGGGCTGTGGCGCGATGTACGCGCTGTACGGCGGGGCGTCGGAGATTCTGCGGAAGCTGGAGCACCATCCCGAGTCGTTCTTTCGCAACCTCGCACGTCCGCTGCCGGCAATTGAGAAGCCGCCTGCGTCGCCCGCTCCCGCGACAACCCCGCCCGCCGATCCGAAGGGTGAGGGGACGCCGGTCGATGAGGCGGCCGCCAAAGCTGCGCTGTACGCGGCGCTGTTGGTGTCCGTGAAGTCGCTGGCCGATGGTTCGCTCAAAGGCATCCAGCGTCGAGTTACGGTACTGCTGGTGGAAGCGGGCGGGGCTAAGGCCATTGCCGACATCGCGACCGACAAAGGCGTTGGCTGGCTCGCACCGTTCAAGGGCAGCGTGGATGGATATCTGAAGGGTGTCCGACCGAAGCTGCAACCGCTCGGGGCTGACGTGAAGCTGTTCGATCAAGAACTGCGACTCGTCTTGCAGGACAAGCCGACAAGGCCACGACGTTCCACCAAGAAAGCCGCGCCGCCAAAGAGACGCCAAAGCGCCGCCTCTTTGCCGCCGAAGCGCCGCTGACTCTCTGCTCGAATAGTCCCCGTCTGGTCACGTACCCGATGGAGACAATGAGCATGGCGAGCAAGAGACCGTATGACCCGCTGGATTGCATCCCCAGTGTCGATGTCATCGAACAGCGTCTGAGTGATGCGCAGCGTGAGGCCCGCAAACTGCGCGTGCTGCTCACCACGGCTCGCAAGATCGCACGCGAAGCCGCATCCGCCCCCAGCATGAAGGGGGCGGCCGATGAGTAGCTCGCCCCCCACACTCCCCGCGCCGATCGTGCCCGACGTGATGACCGAGCCGGAGACCGCCGAGTACATGCGCGTCTCGTCGCGAACGGTCTTCACACTGGAGAAGGAAGGCCGACTGCCGTGCATCCGCATCGGCCAGCGAAAGCTCTACCGCCGTTCGACGGTCGAGAAGTTCCTGGCCGATCTGGAAGCCGCCTGATCGACAGCGGTCGAGTCTCCGGCAGGCTGATGCGTCGTCCCCTCAACGACAACGCCCCGTTGCGAGCGGGGCGAAGTCTATTCACGGAAACAGCACGGATGGATTCTATACCAACTCCGGTGAGGCAAATCAGCCTCATCGACTCATTGTCCGAAGAATGGCTCAAACTGACATTCAAAGTGATGGTCGATGTCGGACCGGCTGCGCAGACACTTGCCGGGCTGTTGAAGCACACCAACAAAGAAACGTTCGTCACGGCCAAGGGCATCGCCGGTAAAGCACGCCTGCCGCTCAGCACGGTGCGAAAACATCTCGTCACTCTGGACGATCACGGATGGATTGAAAACGCCGGACGTGGGCGGACGCGCACGGGCAGGGCGCGCCGGACATGCACGATCAAGATCACTCAGAAGACACGCGACATGATGGAACCCTACGCCGTCCTGCCGTGGTGGGCATGCTGCAACATCAGCAAGGTGGGACGCCTGCCGTGGTCATCCAAGGCCGTGTTGTCCGTGGTCATGGCCCGACTGATGTCATTGAAGTCGGCTGCCATTGAGTCATCGCCGGACGAGGATTTCACGCGACCCGCCAAGATCGCAGACGGAGCGCGACGGAGCCTCATCCGTGATCCGCACCTCCACACACGACCGGGGGTCACTCGCAAGTGGTTGGACGAGCGCGATGAGGAACTGGTGGGCGCGATCGACAACCTTGGAGGCGACCTTCGGTTTCGATTCGGTCTGGATGAACTGACCCGCTCAACCGGTCTGACGCGCGAAAGTGTCGTCTCGGCGAAGCGCTGGCTGAAGCGGCATCGGCTCATCAACTGGTCTGGTGGCGATGGACGTCTCGGTGCGGACTGTCTCGCGCCGAACCATGAATTCCATGTGGTCATGACGACGACGAAACCGGGCTACTGCTCACTGGCGTTTGCTCACGATTGAGGGGTCGGAGTCGGGACATCGCGGGAGGGTCGGATTCTGGGTAGGGGAGGGTCGGAAACTGGACATTGTAGGGGTCGGAAACTGGACACCGTGGGGGGGCGGAAACTGGGTAGTGGGAGGGTCGGAAACTGGACATCGCTCTTATCTTCAACTCTTTGATCTTCAACTCTGATGATCTTCAACGAAGTGAACACCAACGTCAGCGACGCCGAAACGGCTTCGCAGACGGTCGGTTTTTTGCTTCGCAATGAGAAAGAGAAAGACGGAAGAGGAAATCCAAAGGCATCCTTCAAGAGAAGAACCCAACCCCCAAGGGGATTAGCGAGACGGCCCCCCCTTCCCATGAACGAGAGACCATGACCAGAACCCCGCCCGAACACTGCGACGTTCCCTCACCCATTGCGGCGGGCAGTCGCAAAGCGTCCCGCCGACAGTCTCGCACCAAAGCCGGTTGGCTGACTGGCATCACTGAGGAAGTTCTCACAGACACCACGAAGCTGATGGCGGTGATGGCGCTGTCCGATCTGCCGGCCGACCACTTTGGTTTTCAGCGGAACGTGATCGCGCTGGCGGTTCACGTCATGACATCCAAGGGCGTCCACAACCCCGTGGGAACCTTCATCGCGAAGATCCGCAAACGGGACTGGTCCACCATCACGAACGAGGATGAGGATGAAGCCGTGAAGCGACATCGCGACTGGCTGGGCATGCAGGTCGAGAGGCAAAGACGAAATGGCGAACCAATCACGGACCCCATTTCTGTCGGCGACGCGATGCGAGAAATGTTCCTGCTCATGGAATGACCCCGAGACCGAACCGATAGACAACAGGATTCCAAACATGACCACTCCCGCCGGAACAACACAGCGTTGTCCTCAATGCCAGCACACCGAGCACGGTCACGTGCGCGACTGGCTCAGCCTGGCCACGGCAGGCCGTTCGCAATCATCAAGGCGTGGCTCACGTCGCTGATGTCGATCGGCGCGCCGTTCGTGACGCTGACGACCTGAACAACAAAACTCGTTCGCATCGGCGCGACGAGTCGATAGACTTCCTCACGCCTTTGCCTGCCCGCGCGGCCGTGTTCGACCTGAGAACCGAGCCGGTCGCGTGGCAGGCGTTCTCAGAGAGGTTTCTTCAATGGCAACGATTCTCAACCGTGGCGATGGCCGACGCGCGATTCAGTTTGAAGACTTGAGCGGCAACCGGCGGACGTTGGGCTTGGGCAAGTGTCCGGTCAAAGCGGCCGAAGCGATCAAGGTGAAGCTCGAAGCGGTTCTCGCCTGTCGGATCGCTCAAGAATCGTTCGACTCGGAAACGGCCCGGTGGATCGCCGCGCTGGCCGATTCACTTCACGATCGGCTGGCCGAGTTCGGTCTGATCGAACCACGCGGGAAAGCCAAGGCGGCATCACAGACCGTCGCTCAGTTCGTGGCCGACTTCATCACCGGTCGAGTGGACGTGAAGCGAGGCACGGTCACGAACTATCGGCAGGCCGAAGCCAAGCTCGTCGAGTTCTACGGAACGAAGAAACTCGCCGCCGTGACTCCGCTGGATGCCGACAAGTTCCGTTCGTGGCTCAAGGGCGACAAGGCTACGAACTGCGGCATGGGACTGGCCGAGAACTCGGCCCGGTCCATCGTGAAGAATGCCAAGCTGATCTTCGGAGCGGCCGTGAAGGGCAAACTGATCGTCGAGAACCCCTTCGCCGGGCACTCGACCGCCATCATCGAACGGCCCGACCGATTGCAGTTCGTCGATCAAGACACGATTCGCCGAGTTCTGGCCGCGTGCCCGAATGCCGAGTGGCGTGCCGTCGTGTCGCTGTGCCGGTTTGGTGGCCTTCGCTGCCCATCCGAAGTTCTGACGCTGCGGTGGAACGACATCGACTTTGAACGCGGCAGAATGCGTGTCCGCTCGCCCAAGTTGGAAGGCCAGCAAGGTGAGTTCCGGCAAATGCCGCTCTTCCCCGAAGTGCGAACGGCGTTGGAAGAACTGATGATCGAACCGGACGGGGCGGAGTTCGTCATCAGCAACCAACGGCAGGGGACGAACAGCAACCTGCGAACGACGCTGGAAAAGATCATCGCCAAGGCCAAGGTCGAACCGTGGAAGAAACCGTTCCAGAATCTCCGCGCGTCACGAGAGACCGAACTGGCCCACCTGTACCCGGTCCATGTCGTGACCAAGTGGATGGGCAATTCACCCAAGGTCGCGATGGCCCACTATCTGCAAGTTCGCGACACCGACTTCGACAAGGCGTCTGAAACCAACTCTGCCGTCGTTCCCAGCGCTGCACCGGCGCTGCGGAACACGTCCGAAACACTTCGCACGGCTTCGCGGGGCTTCGCAGACGAAAATGACAAACCCCTTGTCTTGCAGGGAAATCCTACAAAACAAGGGGTTTTCAAAACTCAATTAGTACCCCCAGCGGGATTCGAACCCGCGTGTCAGGACTGAGAATCCTGCATCCTGGGCCTCTAGACGATGGGGGCCAAACGCGGGGCGTAATAAACGTGATCGGGGGGCCAATGTCAAGGAATGAAATCGAGTTGCCACGAGATGTGCCAGCCCGAGGCGATCAGTCTGCCGATTCGGTGAGGTTTGCCGTCGTTTCAGGACGATAAACTCTCGTTTGGAAGTCTGCTGGAGCCAACTCGTCTAGTCGGAATCAGTGGCACCTGATACGGTCCCGGCTCATTTCGTCGAGGCTCTGCTCCATCAAATCTGAATGGCCATGTCTCTGTCACGCTTCGTCCCCGAGCTGTCCCTTGCTCATCGAACCGCCTGCTCGCCGGGTGGGAGAAGCTCCCGGTGCGCGGGGCGGCTGGTTCGACAATCACGGTCCCTGACGCCAAGCCTGCGTCTGGTTGGAGTCTTGGTGTTGGCCTGGCTGAACGTGTCGTCCCTGGGTTGTACGGCGATTCAACAGCAGATCAGTCGCCGCTCCGAAAAATGTGATTCGTTGTGCAAGCAGGCTCGCGAGGCGCGGACTCAGGGCTGGCCGGATCAGGCCGAGTTGTTGCTGAATGAAGCCATTCGGCATCGCCCCAAAGATGTCGAGACACGGCGGCAACTGGCCGAGGTGATGTGGGAGGCCGGGCGTCACGACGAGGCCCTGGCGGAACTGTCCAATTTGGTTCAATTGCATCCTCACGATGCGAAACTGCGAACGCAACAAGCGATGCTGTTGTGGAGCGACAAGTACGCGGTGGCCGCCGCACGAGCCGCCGAGGTGGCGCTGCGACTCGATCCTCAATCGATCGAAGCCCTGTTCGTGAAGGCCCGGGCCGATGCCGCGCGCGGCGAGTACGAGAACGCGCTCACCTCGTATGTCCGGCTGTTGCAACTCGCACCGGATCGGCTGGACGCGCGCTTCGAGTTGGCGGGAGTTCACATCCAACGCGGTCATCCCGATCAAGCCTGCCCGTTGCTGCGCGACGCGATCCCGACCGCAACCTCGCCCTGCGAACAACGAGCCGAGGCGGAATGGCGACTCGGCCTGGCCTATGCCGCCGCCGAGCGCTGGACCGATGCCGCCAACTATCTCGGCCGGGCCATCGAACAACGCGTGGCTTGCGACCGTGACTGGCAATGCTTGGCCGCAGCGAAGGCTCTCGCTGGACAGGACACGGGTGGAGTTCAAGCCATGGCACGGCTGGCCTCGGCCCGCCAACCCGGCCATGTGTCAACAGATGTCTGGACGGAGTTGCGAGATCGGGTGGCGAGTCGCGTTTCGTCAGAAGGTAACTCGGGCGATTCGCTGACGGCGGGAACGACGCGCGATGGCGTGATCCGCGCGGATTTCAGCAAGCGCGCGATGGCCGACGAGTCTCGCGCGACAGGCACTTTGCACTGAAGCCCGCGTCGTTCCGATCTCTCGGAACTCTCGCCACGGTGGCCAACACAGCGTGCAGCATTGAAGCCTGACGCGCAAGCGAAGGTTCTGCCGCGACTCCCTTCGCTTGCGCGTCAGGCTTCAACGGGATCATGAACCCTCCGAGAACCCACTGGCGTTCCACGTCAGTCCGTCTCAGCCACGACCGGGTTGGACAGCACGCCGAGTCCCTCGATCTCGACCTCCATGAGATCGCCCGCCTGGATGAAGACCGGCGGTTTGCGGGCGGCACCAACTCCCGGTGGCGTTCCCGTGAAGATCAGGTCGCCCGCTTGCAGCGTCACCAGTTGCGAGACATGCGCGATCAACTCATCGACGCCGAAGATCAGCTCGCGCGTGGAGGAGTCCTGCATGGTCTGGCCGTTCAGTCGCAGACCGATCTTCAGATTGCTCGGATCGACTTCATCGGCGGTCACCAGATGCGGTCCGGTCGGTGCGAACGTGTCGGGTGCCTTCCCCATCAGCCATTGCCCGCCCGGTCGTCCCTTCTGCCAGTCGCGTGCCGACACATCGTTGCCGATCGTGTATCCGGCGACGTGCTGCATGGCATTCGCCTTGGAAATCCGCTTCCCCGGCTTGCCGATCACGACGACCAACTCGGCTTCGTAATCGACTTCGTGAGCGACCGCAGGCAGGACGACGGCATCGTCGGGACCAACGACGCATTGCGGAAACTTGTTGAACACGACCGGTTCACTTGGAATCGGCGAGTTCGTCTCCAAGGCATGATCGCGATAGTTGAGGCCGATGCAGATCACCTTGCCCGGATCGGAAATCGGAGCGAGCAACCGGCCCGTCACGAACGGCCCCTTTGCCAACCCGGCGGCCAAAGCGTTGGCCGCGGCCATCAATCCCTGATCGGCGGCAAGAATCGCCTTCAATGTCGTGGGCAGCTTCGCATCGACTTGGCACAGATCGACGAAGCGACCATCGAGGGCAACGCCGACAACGCGGGGTCCGGTCTCAGTTTGCAGGGTGGCTAGACGCATGAACAGTCTCCGTGTGAGGCAGGCTCGTGGTGATTCAGTTCCCAACGGCAGGCAGGTTGCCCATCGGACGGGCCGAGATTCTAAAGAGGGACCGCGGTTATCGAAAGCAGGCCACCCCAACCGGCAGGGCCATCGCCTTGTTGAATCTCGGTAATTGGGTGCCACGGTCACGGAGCTTCGACGTGGCCGTGAGAGTGGGAAACAGCCTTCACGT
>JAYUFF010001016.1:0-23549 GCA_043738825.1 Schlesneria sp. | reverse complement strand
GGTCGTCGCCGTCCGGCGTTCGGCCGGGAAATAGGTCGCGTCATGGTGGGAGACGAACATCGTGCCGAGACACTTCGCGCCCTGCGCCAACTCTGTGGGAAGGTGGCTCGCCCGGTCGAGACCCGAGAGCAGCCCCGGTTGTCTCTCGGCATCCCCGTGTTGGATGCCCTGCTCCCCGGTCGCGGCCTGGAGCGGGGAGCACTGGTGGAGTGGCTGTCACCCGTCGAGGGGAGCGGTGTGGCGACGCTCGCATTGCAGGGCGTGCGTGCCGCTCTCGAACAACACCGGGTCTGGGCGGTTGTCGATGATACCGGCGAGTTCCATCCGCCCGCTGCTCGCGGCTGGGGTGTCCCGTTGGAGTCACTGCTGCTGCTGCTCCGGCCGACCTCGGTGGCCGACGCCGTGTGGACCGTCGAGCAGTGCCTGCGGTGGCCGCTGTGGCAGGTGCAACGACGGCTGTCCAAACAGCCGGAGCTTAGGGCACGTCCGTTGATCCTGTTCGCGGAAGGGCGACGCGGGTTGGTGGTGTCCGCCTGTTCTCCCGAGGCCATGCGATTTGGCATCAGCGCGGGGATGCCGCTCGGTGAGGCCCGGTCGCTGTTGCCGACAACCGCTTCACGCCGCTCGCGGCAATCAGCACCTAAGCCGGTCTTCCAGCGGGCTGATCCGGTGGCTGTGCGGATGGAGGTCGTCGAGCTGGGGCTGCCCCCCATTCGACAGGCGACGTTGTTTGAAGACGATGCGGGTGAGAAACATCAGCGGGCACTGGCCGAACTGGTGGACCGGCTCAGCAGTCGGCTCGGACGTGAGGCCGTGTTGCGTTCGAGTCTTCAACCCGACCCGTTACCGGAGTTCTCTTGTGCCACTCTGCCGTGGCTGGAGCAGCGACCGTCCGCCGTCGAGACCGTCACAATTCCCTCGCGACTGCGGTGTCGTCCGCTGCGGCTGCTCCGCTTGCCACAGCCGTTGGCCATCGACCGGTTCTCACCCGAGGGTTGGCCGACACACGTTGACCAATCACCTGTCGTGCGAGTCAGCGGTCCCGAACGGATCGAGTCGGGCTGGTGGCGCGGTGTGGATGCGAAACGCGATTACTACCGCCTGACCCTCGCCACCGGAGCCGCCCTGTGGGCCTTTTGCGATCGCAACAGTGGCCGCTGGTTTCTGCACGGATTGTTCGACTGAGGCTGTTTGACTGAGGTGCAGCATGCCCGAGATCGCCTTCCCGAAGATTCGGCCGCGTGTCGTCCCGGATTCGCCCGCATCGCGTCCTGCGCCGAACGCCGCCTATGCCGAGTTGCACTGCCAGACGAACTACTCGTTCCTGCGGGCTGCCTCGCATCCGGATGAACTCGTCCAGCGAGCGACCGACCTGAAGTACGCGGCGCTGGCGATCACCGACCGGAACAGCCTGGCCGGTGTCGTGCGTGCCCATGCCGCCGCGAAGCCGCTGGGATTGAAACTGCTCATTGGGGCCGAGGTCACACTGACCGAGGGGCCGAGTGCGGTACTGTTGGCCACCAACCGGGCGGGATACGGCCGACTGTCGCGATTGCTGACGCTCGGCAAGCGGCGGGCACCGAAGGGCGAGTGCCATCTGACCTTCGCGGACGTGGCACATTTCAATGCGGACCTGCTGGCCTGCGTGCTGCTCGACGCGAATCAACCGGAACGTCAGACGGACGAACTGCCGCGCTGGCGAGAGATGTTCGGCAACCGCTGCTACGCGCTGGCCGAACTCCATCGCGGGCCGCACGACGACTGGTTGCTGCAACGCTTTCAAGACCTCGCGCGGCAGATCCCGTATGCCGCGTTCAATCCGAGCGGCATGCTGCTGAGGAGTGCTGCCGTGAACACCGCCGCGTAATACCGCTTGATCCATGCTGAGGTGTACACCAAGAGAGCGAACTAAGCCGCGTGTGATTCGAGGAAGCTGTATTCGCCGAAGCCCTGAATCCGTTTGTAGACCCGTGCGGCGAAGTCCACCTCGTCAAACTGCTCCGCAGCGTATGCCTTCACGCCTTTCGTCAAGATGGCTCCCGTTCTAGGCACCGTTGCTTCCGCTCTGCTTTGGACAACTCTGGCGGCGTCTCCGCCCAGACCAGACTGCTACCACAGAACCGCATCACCAACCCCGATGCCTGTTCAATCAATCACTGGGCCGCCGTTTCTGAAGTGGCCATGGTCGCAGCGATCGTCGTTACGGAGTGGGATTCGGTTCGACTTCCCAGGTCAGCAGTTGCAGGCGGTGGGCTTTGGTGGTGGTGCGTTTGACTCCGCGCGTCGAACCCTCCGCGAACACGGCGTGTTTGAGCAGTTCGCCGAGGGGGCTGTCCAGGCTGCTGTGGGCCGGGCCTCCACGGGTCTTCACCAGCTCCAGGCTCGGTTGGGCCAAGCTGGTGAAGTCCACGACCTCGCGGTCGGCTTTCACGACGATGGCCACGAGATGTTCCAGGCCGCGTGACTTCGCGACGACCATTGTCGAGAACGGAATGGAATCACCCGGCTGAAGACGGTTGATCTCACCTTGACCAGGAAAGATTGCCGCGATGCCGTAGGCCGTGTCGATGGACAGCAGCGTGACATCCACCGGAAATCGGCAGGGGTTCTTCAGGCGAATCGTGATTTGCTCTCCATCGCGGAGAGTCACCCGCTCTGAGCTGTCATTCGCGGCGGGTGTGTTCATGCGTT
Organism: Schlesneria sp.; assembly: GCA_043738825.1. Taxonomy (GTDB): domain Bacteria; phylum Planctomycetota; class Planctomycetia; order Planctomycetales; family Planctomycetaceae; genus Schlesneria. Next base: position 20,858 of record JAYUFF010001016.1, on the reverse strand, counting down.
CGAGATGCAGTTCGACATGGACGACATCACCGCGCGGCGTTTCCGTGCTTTCGTTGGCGGCCAGTTTTTTGAGATTCGCGGCACGAGCGATTCGCTCCAGAGCCGAACCGACCCATTCCACTGTGGCGGCATCCAATGGCTTGGGGCCGAAGGCGGTGGATGGCGTCACACCCGAATCCGAAACGCCGGACTCTGCGGGGATCACGAGCACCTCCCGCTCGCGAACTCGGATGATCCAATCGGCGTCGGTGTCCTTTTCGACGAGTTGCACCAGTCGCGGTCGTTGGCCTGTGTGTACACTGGGATTCAGACTCGTCTTGAGCCGCGCTACCCATGCGCCATTGGCGACGGCCTGGTGCGCGGAGATCGCGACGCGCAGACGTAGGTCGCCCGCATCGAGATAAGCGAGTTCGCAGCGGCCTCCGTCGGGCAGGTCTTTCGTCACGGGGTTCCCCTCAAATTCGCAGGGAACCACATCCGCATCCACGGTTCGAGCAAGCTGGACACGCACATGTCCCAGCGGCTTCACGCTGTGATTGCCATCAGCCGGAAAAACCGCCAGAACGCTTTCTTGAGAGACCCCGTGCAACACGCCAGCATTGATCGACCAGCCTCGCGCAGTCTTCGTCAGATGGATCTGCGAGCGATCCGGCCAGACGGTCATACCGAACAACTCGCGGTCGCGGTTCTGGCCTTCGATCATCGGTGTCGGAAATGAACGTCCCCAGCCGAGATACTGTGTCTGGATTTGCCGGACCAGTTCGCGGTAGGTCATGGGGCGAGTGCTGCGCGAGAGGACTTGGTTCATCGTGTAGGTCAGCAGGCCATACGGTTTGCGATCCTGTCCGTTCAAAGGCAGCAATTGTTCGACGGTCGCTTCGGATGATTGTGCGGCATAGATCGCGACCACAGACGGAGAGTCGAGCACGACCTCGGCGGGCCGGCCACCGCGGGTTCGCTCATTGCCGCCTGGAACAGTCGCTTGGGCCGCTTGCTGCCGGGCCTTCGCGAGGACTTCGAGGGGAACGAGAACACCTGGCGGAACTTGACGGACACGTTCGCCGATGCCGCGCGTCATGGTTCCGGAGTGGCACGAATCGATGATGACTGTCACCGCCGCCCGGCGTTGTTCGATCTCGCGGAGCCACGCCCGAAGCTCATCATCGACGATCGCGTTCGGGACTTGGCCGACACCACCGTCCCAGGCTTTGACATCAGCCGGCAGGAACAATTCGTCCAGACCATCCGGTTCAGGATCGTCGGGCGTTGGGTCCAGGTCGGGCTGCTGGCTGCCGTGGCCCGCGAGGAAGATCACGATCTGCTCGCCCGCTTCCGCCTCGCGACCGAGACGGCGAAACTCGCGTTCGATGTTGGCGCGTGTCGGCCGGAAGTTTGGCTGGCCGGCGGACTCGGCGAGGATCACAACCCGCTCTGACTGGAAACCGAACCGATGGCACAGGAGTTCGCGCATCAGCGCCACGTCGTTCGCCGGACCTTGCAGATGCAGCGATGGTTCGAGGTGATCGTACTTGGTGCAACCGACCAGCAGCGCGCGGCCACGAACAGGCGCTTCGTCCGCAGAAACCTTTCGCACCACGACAGGCCAACACAACAGGATTGTGGCAAGAATGACCGGCACGATCGTGCGAGGGGCGTTCATAGAGCGTATTTCATAAATGGCGAAGCTTCACCTTTGACCGACGTGAATGGCGTCTCAGGTGAGCCGGGCGGCGTAAACCCCCGGACTCCGTGTGCAACAGCAACAGTCCGAGGCTGACGCCGCCCGGCTCACCAAGACTCGTGCTGACCGTTTCCTTGCACAGAACTTATTCGCGAGCGGTCTGAGCGTTCCACGCAAGCGAGTTCGCCCTGTCATTCAGGCCCGCGCTGACGAAAACCCGTGCTCCCGCTGCCGCCTTGATCGTCGCCGGAATCACCAGCGGCGTTCCGGACCAGGCGAGATTCTCGGGAACTTTCACGCCCGCGCTGGATCGAAAATGAAGCTGACCAGGCTTTCGGCCCTCGGGAGAGGTGGCGATCACCACTAACGAGATCGCTCCGTCGAGCGGGACTTGTGCGGGACCGAGAATCCGCAATCCGCTGCCCAGATGGCGAGAGACAGAGGCCAGTTGGACCATCGCCGGATCGTTACTGTCGCGCTCTCGAATGGCCACACGCGCCGTCGTCGCCATCTTGGCCAAATGGTCTCGTTGCTTGGGATGCAATTCGCGCAACTGCTTGATGCCGTCCACAAGCTGCGCGAGCTCCTCCTCGGTTCCGTATTCCTGAGTGATGCGGATTTCGCGCACGAACGTGTGGTACAGAGCGATCGCCTCGGCGCTGACTTCGTTCGGCTTCAGACCGGGACCGGCATCGACTTTCCGTGCGCCGGCCGAGAATTTCCTGGCGAGGGCAATCTCCGCCAGCAGCAGTTTCTTGTCGGCCGGGGAGATGTGCTTGGCTTTGCCGATCAAGGTTTCCAACTGATCGAGCCGCTTGCGGTCGTGGTTGTTGCGGTCGATGTGGATCGCGATGAAGTAGAAGGTTGAAGCCGGCAACGGTGCATTGGGTTTGCCGACGGTACGTTCGGCTTGGCCAAGCTTTTCGCCGATGGCCAGCAATGCGTCCGCATCATCGGCTCGGAATGCCGCCACAGCCGCATCGACATCCAAGTGTTTGACGAACTCGGGTGCTGCGAGCGCGGCAGCGGCCTCGGATGACGGCTGGGGATTGGCCGCGTCGTCCGCCGGCCACACCCCAGCGACCATGCCGAAAAACGTGATCACGCCAACAGCAACACACTTGAAAGGCACTAACATGACTATCTCCACTCCGGGATCGGTAACGCATGTTTAGAGGTAGTTTCAAAACCCAAGCCCGACGTAGCCACGTTTGCCAGAACGCGGGAAAAACTCGCGCCCCCCACGTTATGACGAACGTGGCGACACGCTTCGGGTTGGTTTTGTAACCGCTTCTAAACGACTCATTGGGGCCGGGTATGAATCACTCGGCTCCCACGACACAGAACACGGACCAGAAATACGGGTGCAGGAAGACCGCTTCGTCCTGCTTGTCACCCGATCGACGTTGGTTGAGGAATGCTCGCTGCGACTCGGCGAGGGCTTGCGACGGTGACTGGCCTGTGACCACCTGCTCGTGGAACTGGCGGATCAAATCGGGCGCGGTGCCATCATAGACATCCCACAATCCGGAGAGCACTGACCGAGCGCCGGCATGCAAAAACGCTCGCTGCAAGCCAAACAGGTCATCACCTGGCAGTGGCGAGCGGTCGCCCAAGCCGGAATAACAGGCACTCAGAACGATCAACCTCGCGTTGATCCGCCGGGAAAAGATCTCTCTGGCAGTCAAACGTCCGTCGTTCCTGTCGATGGACAGAACATTTTCGCCGGGTGCGGATTCGTTCGGGGTGAGGTCATCTCCCAGGAACAACAGGTAGCTGTCGGCGGGGCGGTCCGGATCGTTGAAGCCATGCGTGGCGAACATCAGCAGACCCGGCTCGGCCAGCAGACTCTTGGCCTGCTTCTCGGTGGCGTCGCTTCCTTCAATGACCTGTTTCACTCGGTCGCCATAGACGGCCCGGACGTTCTCCAGGTCTTTCGCGACGCCCGGCAACGGTGGTGCTCCGGGAGCCTCACACAGTCCCACCGCCCTCACCTGATTCAGCGGGCCATGCGTTCGCCGCCGAATCAAATCCCATGTTGTCAGCGATGGTGAGCAAGTCATCGAGAACGGTTCATCGATCACGAACTTCGGTTGCACCATCTCGAACTTGCCGCGCGGTGTTGCATCACGTTCGGTCACCAGGGCGGCGAACGGGAAGTAGTGCAGAATGTGCTGGGGCACGATCAGCACCTGCTGGGCACCACGCAGATCTTTCAGCACGTTGTCCGGCAGCAGGGTGCGGCGAAAGTCCAACAGGCGGTCCTGCCAACTGTTGTCGAACGCGCGCCCGGCCCGCATTCGCAGATACATCTTGTTGGACTGGCCTTCGATCCCGGACAGGAACTGCCGCACGTCGGCGACCAGTTGCCGCGTGGCCACCGATTGCCCTTGAGCATCCACCAGGGGGAACGCTCGCACCTTTCCCGATTGAATCACAAAACCCCAGCCACGCTCCGCCCCGAGGTAGTATTCGACGGCCGCGACATCCTTTGGCCAGTCGGCCAGCAGTTCATTGAGGTCGCGCGGCTCGACCGGCTCGTCCTGTTCCGCGATGCCCAGTGTGGCCAGCAAGTCTTGAGCGGCTCGCGCCTTGGCCAACTCGGCGAAGCGAAGCGCTTCCTGCGGCCGGTCGTCGGCCAAATGCAACTCGACAAGCTTCTCATAGACGAAACTATGACGGGCAAAGTATCCAGCGCGGGCCTGTCCCGTCTGGTCCTGTGGAAAACGCGATCGCTGCAACTCGGCCAGAAGCTGTGCGATCGAAAAGTGTTTCAGAGCCGACGGACGATCGTCTTGACCCATCGCAATCAGACCCAACAGCCGTTCGATCGTCTCGACTCCGGCGAGTTCGCCACGCCGGACGAATAACGTTCGAGCTTGTTGAGCGTGATCGCTGGCGGCCTTCCAGTCGCGTTGTCGATAGGCCAGTTGAGCCAGCAGTTCCCCAGCCGCGGCCAGCGTGAGCGGTTCGACCGACGCCGCGTCGGCCTTCGTCACGGCGGAAGCGAAACGAACGGCTTCGTCTGAGGCTGCTCGTTCGCCCGCGATGAACTTCCGTGATTGGCCGGCCTCTGCAACATCGAGCGTCCGAATCACGTCTGCCGTCAGAGCCGACGTTCGAGCCTGATTGACTCGCACTGCGCTGGCCGCCTTGCCGTCGCGAAGTTGTTCCGCAGCCTTCGCGGCAGCGGAGTAGTGGTCCCGCGCGTCGATCAGATTCACCAGACAGGTCAACACCGGTTGGTCGATGCCCGCCGCCATCTGAAACGCGTGATTGCCCAGACTGTTCTGAGCCAGCAACAACCGAAAATTGGCGACGTTGTTGTGGACTCGCAGCAAGTCCGCTTGTCCCTGTGGCGTGTCGCTCAGGCCGGTCAGCGTCTCGATGGCTTGTCCAAATTGCCAGACGGCCTCATCCGCACCACCGGTCCCCGCCTCGGCGAAGATCACGCCTCGATAGAGCTGTTTGAGTCCACGCTGCCGTCGAGCCGCAGCGTCGTCTCCGGCAGCGATGATTTGATCGAGTTCCAGCAGCGCATCGGCCCATTGTCCGGCGGCGATCAGTCGCCGCGCCGCATCAATGGTCTCGATGCCCGTGTCGGTGCCGAGAGCCAGCGTCGCGACTCGCCCCTTTTGATAACCAGGATCGGTGGCCAGCTTGTCGAGCCAATCGCGCAGGCTGGCCCGGTGCTGCTGAAGCGGCGGAGCCAGCTTCTCGGGTGGGACCGACTCCAACAAATCGAGAGCATCGCCCAGAAACGAGGGCCGGTCCTCGTCCGTCCGAAAACTCAGCAGATGTTCGATGGCGAATTGCAAAGCCATCGGGTCGCGCTTGTCTCCGACCAGCTCGAACATCGAATCGATCGGCGACCAGTACCGCCGACGCTGCTGCGGGTCGAGAACCGTGAACCGATTCAGCTCCAGGCCCTTCTCAAACCGCAGCGTGTATCGTCCCGGCGGCAAGCCGTCCTTGAGCGCTGCCGGCCACTCAGCCCATTCAGAAAGCACGACCTGCGACTGCCCGTCGCGAAACGGGATTCGGAGCACGACTTCGTCGGTGTTGCCGCGTGAGATGACTGCCGTTCGCGCGGGCAACTTTCCTTTTTCGGACGGGCGACGAATCGTGGGGCGGTGGCTGAGAACTTCCGCACCGTCGTTCGGCGTGACGAAGGCCGCACCGCGTGTGAGTGTCGTCCCGTCGAGCGGGTCGAGTTGAATGGTCGCCACCAAGGCTCCCGCCGCAGGGACTCCACCCACAGCGCGCACGTCGCTGCCACGCACGCCGCCATTCAATGCCACGCTGGCCTCGGCATCAGTATCATTCGGCCAGGCCCCCCCCGCTTTCAGAACGGCCCACCGTTCGCGACCGACCACTGGTTTCCAGACCAACAATCCTGCGGGCGTTGTGGCGGGCAACGGCTCCATCAGATTCAGCGTCACCAACTGCAGTTCGCCAGTCGGACTGAGCTTGGCGAGTACGGCAGAGCTTGGTGAAAAACTCGCCGCATCCGGCTGAGCTTCAGCAACGTTGTGTGAGCCGAAACCAAAGAACGCGGCCGAGGCCACCACGCTCCAAGCCAACACGCCATATCGCGAGTTCCGCACCATCGCACCGGCCTCCAACGCTTGAGTCACGATCCCACTTGGAGAAAACGTGTCGTCCGACCACCTGCGGACATCGGACTTGCAAATATCAGCGCCAAGCTTGGAATACAAGCCCCCGCTTTCGTGGCCGGTGCGGCAGAATGAATGCCGACTCACGGTCTCGCGAGAGATCAATCGGAGTCGAATTCCGAATTGTCAGCGGAAAGGTATTCGCTCGGCGGTTGCTAGCGGATTGCGGTCGATCCGCCGCGCTGTCGGGAATAAGCTGTTGCGACGATTTACCATCTCACTTGAGACAGCTGACGGTTTCCACTCAGGCGAATTCTGAATTCTCTTCGGTCGCTGCCATTGGTGTCCATCATCACGGACTTGGTGGTAGACCCGGAGGCGGACCTGTTGGATGGCCACCTGGCGGCCCCGAAAAGCCGCCTGGAGAGCCGCCCGATGGGATGTCCGAGGAGAACGGTGGCAGGTTAAAGTCGAGATTTCCCGTGCCCCCAGGAGTTGAGAACGGGCTACCTCCCATCGAGCCGGGGGAGTTGAATCCACCGGTGCCAAAGTCGAAGCCGCCCCCTCCTCCCCCCGCGCCAAACTCGAACCGCGACGCGGTGATGCCGACCGGCAGTAATCCACTCGGTGCCTTGTCAATCATCGAACGATAGGCGGTACGAGTCTCGTCACCGCTCATGCCGACTGGTGGCCGGTCGTGAATCTGAATCGCGACGGTCTGGCCGACCAGAACTCGCTGCAGATAGTCAGACACCGCCTGAGCACGCAGCGCGTTCAATTCTTTGCGGTGAGCAAAATAGGTTTCGAGGTTGTCTTCCTCAGGCCGAAAATCGTGTGCAGATTGGACGAACACCTCGGGGCCACCGAAGGGAAAACGGCGAACCAGACGATCGAGCTGTGCCCGCCCCGAAGCCCGCAGTTCGGCGGAATCTTCATGGAAATGGTAGTTCCACAGCGTGTGGGACAACACGCGCGCCTCCAGCGATTGAGCCTCCAATGCCCTGTTGATCGAGTATCTTGCGCTGCGGGTGTACTCGCCCGGACTATAGATGCAGCGCGGGTCTTTGGCGAACGCGGTACTCGCCGCAAGGCAAGCCAAACCGCACGCAGTATTCGTCAGACCATGAAGACGAAGAATCGAAGACCAATCGAGTGCATCAGACATCACAGTCTCCCTGAAAACAGTCAAATACCCGTGGAGTGCGAGTTCATCCTGCTCAAATCCTGAAGCAAACGGGCACGTTGGAAACGTACCCCCACGTTCTTCAACAGGCGGTTCGCTGCAACACCAGAGATCACGGATCACGAACGGACGACTCAACGCAATTGGTTCATTTTGTCTGACGGTTGCAGTTTGCGTTTCAAGTTGGGAAGCCGCAACCACGACTTGGAGGTTCGATCGGACTTGTGGTCGGCCACCGGCTGAACAACGGTCTTCGCCGAACCAGACGCATTTCGGCGTCTGGTGTTGGTTGTTTGCTGTGGGTAGGGAACGAATCCCGAGTCACCGGCCTCCGGCATGTCGAGCGGCGCTTCTGGCAATCCGCGAAAGTAGAGTTCCTTGTCGGTCGGTCTCCGACTCTCATCACCGGGGAGCGGCAGAGGACATTCAGAATCGTTGCGCGGATGGACCAGACGTGGTGTCACGATGACGATCAGTTCCAATTCTCGTTCCTCGTAGCTGACCCGTCGAAAAGCCGGACCGATCAGCGGGAGGTTCCCCAAGAAAGGCAACTTCTGGATTTGCGAGTTGATCTCCGTTTGCAACAGACCGCCGAGAACCAGCGTTTGCCCCGGTTCCATCTCCACCGTGGTATGAATTCGCTGAGTGATGAACTGCGGGATTTGGTTGCCGCCGACATTGATCGCCTGCGTGAAATTCACCGAACTGTGTTCTGGAACCAGATCGAGGCGGATCTTGTCCGGCCCCAAAATGACCGGTACAAAGTTCAGGCGAGTTCCGAACTTCTTGAAATCGACGCTGGGTGTCGATAGCGCGCTGGTCTGATACGGAAACGGCTGCTCGCCACCGACCAGAAACTCTGCCGGCCGGCCGTTGAGTGTGACCAGAATCGGCTTGGCGAGAACCTTCGTGACCCCCTGGATTTGCAACGCCTCGATCTGGGCCATGAATTGCTGAATATTGTTTGTCACCCCGACAAACGCGGTGGATGCGGGAGTAATGACCGAAGTCGCTGCGCCTCCGACGGACTGAAAGGCATTTCCGCCGGCCGTCGCGGCGGTGTTGGCGACCCCGGACGCGATCGGCGTAATCCCACCAATGCTGCCAAGCTGGCTTCCTGCGAAGGCGTTCTTGCCAGCGTACTCGAAGTTTAGGCCCAGCCGCCGCAGTTCTGATCGATCGACGCGGGCAATCACGACTTCGAGTTGGACCTGCATCACTCCGGCGACCTTGATGCCGTTGATCACCTTGCCTTGACGACCCACGAAGTCCTGAACGAGTTGCAGAATTTCTTCCACTTCACCGGGCGATTCGACCGACCCATCGACAACGAGCATGTGATCGCCGGCTGCGGTTACCTCAACGCTGGACAGCGGAAACTGCCGCGCGATCAGCGCTTCAATCTGAGCGACACTCGGGGTGATTTTAAGCCTATATTTTTTGACGCCCCGTTCGCCGATCAACGTCAATTCCACTTCTCCGAGCTTCCGCCCCACCACGCGAATCGAATCGGCCGGCTTTGACAACATCCCGTCCGTGCGCGAGGCACCCAACACCAGGATGAACTCATCACGATTTGTGACGACTTGCACCGTTTTGCCAATCTGCTCGAAGGCGCGCAGGGTGAAGATTTCGCTCAGCGGGAATTCAATCTGCGACAGTGCGGTTTCGGACTGCGAACCGGACATCATTGGTGGCCCTCCACTGCCAAACGGTGGTGGACCATTCAAGCCAGGGGGTAGCCCTTGTTCGCTAGGCGCAATGGCCTCTTCGCCCGGCATTAGCGGCTTTCCAGGAGGAGCATTCGGTGGCTTCGGTGGCTTGCCCGGTGGCTTGGTCAATGGCGGATCCGGCGGCTGATCTGGTGGCGTGTCGTTGAAGGCCAGTCCAGAGTCGGCTGATGAATCTTCGGACTGCATCCAGGACTCGTCCATGACGATTGGCTTGGGTTCGGGAATCGGTAACTTCCCATCCAAACGAAGCTGTCGAGCAGAGATGCGCGGAGATGTTTCAGGTTGCGGAGGAGCAGTGGATGCGGATTCGGGGGCCATCAACAGCGCAACGCCAAGGAAATAGATTCGCCACGCAATTCCTTGAGGCTTCCAAGCCGGCGACAAGAATTTCGCCATGTCGAATCTCCCGCTGGACAAACACGATTCGGTTGAGACACCACGCCTATCGTCTGGCAGTCTGGGGGAACTTTAACAGTCAGGCGTACTTTGGCGCATTTACCGATCATGCCGCCTTCCGGTGAGGATCAAAACGGCCGGTGATATACGCCGCCGCGCCATCATCAGCGTCTAGTTTGCGGCAATGGAGGGCAACGATGTGACGCGACCTTCTGCCAGGGCGAACGAACAAAAATCATCGGGCTTTCTCGGTAATTTAGGGCTGAAGGCATTTTGAGAACGCACTTTCGAGAGCGCCTTCTATAAAGCCATCTCACCCAAAGTCGCGCAAACAGGCTTTGTTTTGAACATTTTTCACACGGGTTTTGGTGAGTAAGCCCTGGACCTTCTGCTCGGTGCCCATTGCACATTCAATTTCGGCCGCGTAACAACTGTTCTTGCATTCGACAGTAGTCACTGGCATCGTGTCCGCGAAGTGTGAGTCATACGTTATCAGTGAAAGGATGACCGGTCGTGAGTTTCCACCTCGACACGAACACTGACGCCGATTCCGCGTTGCTGGCGACATGGATCGAGGGCATCAAATTGGGAGATCAAGCGGCGGCGGCGGCGTTGATGCGATACTACGAACCGGAGGTCCGACGTTTTGTCCGTTTCCGATTGACCGATTCTCGGCTGCGGCGGTTTCTTGACTCGGTCGATGTTTGTCAGTCCGTGATGGCCAGATTCTTTCACGGCATTCAGACCGAACGGATCGCCGTCGAGCATCCGCTGCAATTACTCAAGCTGTTGATCACGATGGCCCGGAACTCGCTGCTCGATCATGTGCGCAAGGCCAAAGTTCGGCGGGCTGTTCAGGGAACCCGAACGGAAGATGAGATGAATCATCATGCAGACCCACGAACCGGTCAGGCGGAACAGATCGAACAAGCCGATCTGGTGGCCTTGATTCGCAGCCGGCTGCGGGCCGACGAGCAGCAGCCGTTGGATCGGTGGCTGCTCGGCTGTGGGTGGGAAGAGATGTCTCAAGAGTTCGCGTGTGAGCCGGATGCACTCCGCAAGCGGTTGACACGGGCGCTGGATCGAGCCACGAAAGAACTCGGATTGTTGGAGGACGGTGATGTCTGAAACCAATCACGACACGGACACTCCCTACGAGACCGAAGGACCGCAATCGGTTCCGGCCGGCGTTTCGTCGCCACTCTCCCACAAGTTGATGTTCGAGTTGAGACAGGCGCGTGAGAGGACTGTGTCGCCGAAGCCCACGGTTGAGGACGTGTTGCAGGTTGAAGGACTCAGTCCTGAAGATGTCGATCCCGACGTGCTGACAGACTTGGTCTATGTGGAATGGATGCTGCGAGTCGAGCAAGGAGAATCACCCTCGCGTGACAAGTATCGCGCGCGCTTTCCGATGATCTCGGCGCGATTGGAGAAACAATGGTCGCTGGACCAGAACCTGTTGGACCTGTCGGCCGAGCCGAACCTGCTCATGACCATCCCGCCCACGTCTCCTTACGTGCCGTCGGCCCCGCAACGGCCGGGAGTCCCGCATCGGCCGACAGACGCCGAGCAGCCGTGGCGGCCAGTCGAATTCGACTCCATCGGCAAGTACAAGGTCATCTCGCGTCTGGGAGCCGGCGGTCAGGCCGAGGTGTTTCGCGCGGTCCACCCTGACTTGGAGCGTGATGTTGTCATCAAGCTGCTGCGGCCGGCGTGGCTTGCGAACGCCAGTCAGACCATCTGCCCCGTCCCCGAATCGCAGGCGAAACGGATGATTGACGAGGGGCGGTTGCTAGCCAAGTTGTCGCATCCCAACGTGGCTCAGGTGTATGACATCGACCGGCACCTGGGCTGCCCGTTTCTGGTGATGGAGTACGTGCAGGGGTTGGCTCTCGATCAATTCCAGCGCACGCACCCATTGAACATGCACGCCGCCGCGCGATTGCTGGCGTCGGTCGCGCGGGCCGTCGCGGCGGCTCACGCGCGCGGCATCCTGCATCGCGACATCAAGCCGCAAAACATCGTGGTCTTGAATGACGGCACACCCAAACTCATCGACTTCGGCTTGGCGGAACTCGCCGATGTCTGGAATCCCGATGTGCCGGTCCCCGAGATTTCTGGAACCATCAGTTTCATGGCTCCCGAACAAGCGTGCGGCGATGTCACCCAGATCGGTCCCGCGTCAGACATTTTTGCCGTGGGAGCGGTGCTGTTCTATCTGCTGACGGGTGGGCCGCCATTTCACGGCACAAGTTGGCAGGAAGTCTGGGGCCGTGCTCAACGCTGTGAGTGGAACCGCAATCTGTTGGTTTCCCCGAGAATTCCCGCACGGCTGGCGGCCATCTGCACGCGCGCGATGGCGGCTGAACCCGCCGCTCGATTCTCGACAGCGGCCGAGTTGGCTCAGTCCCTCGAAGCGTTCGCGTCGCGACCTCGCAGGCTCCGACAATCCGCGGCGGTGGTCGCAGTCGTGCTCGCCGTGTTGGCGACCGTTTGGTTCAGTCGCCCGAATTCCACCGCACCGCGCGACACGAATTCGCCTGCGGCCACAGCATCTTCTCCGGATAAGTCCCTTACGCCCCCCCAGCCGGCGATCAAAGCGGAGTTGAGAATCCTCGTGCATCGGGACTCAGCCACGATCGAACTGAACGACGCCGTTCCGCTGTCCACGGGTGACGAGTTGAGCATCGAGTCGAACATTCCGGCCGGTCTGTCGGTGATGCTGTTCGCCATCAACGGCGCGGGCGAGTTGCAATATGTGGCCTCCCTTCCAAAATATCCGACAGCCCGGCACTGGCGCTATCCCGAGGCCGCAGACTCCACCGTGCCGCTGGCCGGATCGGCAGGCACCGAATGTCTCGTTCTCATCGGTCAATCCGCCGACGGCATCTCGTTGGAGCAGATCAAAGCGGCGTGGGGAACAACTCCCCATTGGCCAAGCCTTCCGCCATCGACCGTGTTACGCTTGGCCGGAACAGACGTACTCCGCGAGCAAGCCGGCCGAGACTTGGGACCACCGCGATCCACCGGACTGACACCCGCCGACCAAGTCGCCCAAACACTCGAACGATTCGCCCTCCAATTGAAACCGCAGTGTCCGTTGGTCGAAGTTCTCGCCTTCAGCCACATCGAGCCTGAAGAATGATGCTGAGGCACACTAACCCGAAGCGTCAGCGAGGGAGATGAGATTCGTCGGCGCTAACGCTTTTTGAAGTTGCACATTTGGTGTCTTTGCCCCGAAGGGGCCTCGGAAATCAGCCTAGGGCAAGCGACCAACGGGAGCGCCGCCCTAGGAAAACAGGACACAACAGGTCGTGCCCTGAAGGGGCACAGGAAGTCGTCAAATGCTCCGGTGCCCCTTCAGGGCACACAATCCACTCACCGCATTTCCCAGGGCGGCGCTCGCATTCGCTCGCTTGCCCTGGGCTGGTTTCCGAGGCCCCTTCGGGGCAAAGACATAAATGGCGCAACTTCACAACTGACGCATCAGGTTCATGTTCGCAACGGCCGCAAGACGCAGAAACGAGGTTGACGATGAATCAGAGGAATCGCAAACGATCGTGGCTGGCCGTCTTCAAGATGCTGGTTTGCTCGTTGATCGCGTCTGGAGTGATATCGAGTCTTACCGCCGCGGACTCGCCACCCACACCGAAAATGACCGCCGTCCAGCAGCAGCGATTGAACGAGCGGGGCGGCTTCTTGAAGGAGTCCCTCGATCTTCGCCAGTTGGGAAAGTTTGCCGAAGCGATTGAGGCCGCCGAGAAGATCGTGGCCATCGAGCGGGAGATCTTTGGTCATGAACACGACGAGGTGCTCGGCACGAGGGACTTCATCGCGCACCTGCAGGAACAGCGCGGGGACTTCGCCGCCGCCAGAACAATCCGCGAAGAGATTCTGGCGATCCGCCGGAAAGTTGCCGGAGCCGATCACTGGCGCACGGGCGATGCGCGGCGGGCTTTGGAAAACATCGACGTGCTCGAAAAACTGTCGCCCGAAGACCGGAAGCTGTTGAACCAGGCTTGGGTCTTGAGCGAAACGGTCAAGCAGCTTTATCAGCGGGAAAAGGCGTGCGACGCATTGGAGATGGCCAACCAGGCGCTGGAAATCCGCCGGAAAGTGCTGGGCGCGAGCCATCTCGATTACGTCACCAGCCTCAACAATCTTGCCGAGCTGTACTCGGCGATGGACGATTGGTCGAAGTCGGAGCCGTATTGCCTCGAAGCCGTCGCAATTGAAAAGAGACTGCTGGGGGTGCGTCATCCCCATTACGTCCAGAAGTTGGAATTCCTCGCGGTGATCTACCTCAAGAGGGAAGACCTCGTGCAGGCGGAGCCTTTCCTGCGGCAAGTCGTCGACATCAAGAAGGCGACGCTGGGCGAGAACCATCCGGCCTATGTCGCCAGCCGGAACACACTCGACACGCTCCGGCAAACGATCGTAGAGCAGGCGAAGCTGAAGCAGCGGGAGGAATTCTCCCAACAGATGATGGAACTGCGGAAGCAGGGCAAGCTGACCGAAGCCCTTGCGGTAGCGGAAAAGATGCTCGCCGTCGAGCAGCAGTTGCCCGGCGACAAATACGATCAGGGGCTCGCCACGCGGATCGTCATCGCCCAACTGCATGAGGAGCGCGGGGACTTTGTTTCCGCTCGAACAGTCCGTGAAGAGGTGCTGGCGATCCGCTCGAAAGCCGGTGGCGCGGACCACTGGCGCACCGCCGACGCGGGACGGGCCTTGAAGAATGTTGATGTGCTGGAACATCTCACTTCGGCAGACCGTCAACAGTTGATTCAGGCCACGCGACTCAATGAAACGGTGGTTGAACTGCACGGTCAGGGAAAGTCCCGCGAAGCGCTGCCGCTGGCCGGCCAGGTGAGTGACATCCGCCAGAAAGTGCTGGGCGGGCAACATCCCGATTACGCCAGCAGCCTCAACAATCTCGCGATGCTGTACGACGCGTTAGGGGACTCGGCGAAAGCGGAGCCGCTGTACCGCGAGGCGCTCGAGATCAACCGGAATGTTCTCGGGGAGCGGCATCCCGGCTATGCCACCAGCCTCAACAACCTCGGGGTGCTGTACAAGTCGCTGGGAGACGCGGTCAACGCGGAGCCGCTCATCGTCGAAGCCCTCGACATCAACCGGACCATGCTGGGCGAAAAGGATCCCGCATACGTCACCAATCTGAACAACCTCGCGTCGCTCTACAAGTCGATGGGGAACTCGGCGAAGGCGGAGCCGCTCTTTCGCCAAGCCCTCGACATCAGGAAGACGGTATCCGGTGAGAAGCATTCCGATTATGCGATGAGTCTGAACAACCTCGGGCAACTCTACGCTTCGACCAGAGAGTTTGCGAAGGCGGAACCTCTCTTGCGGCAGGCCCTCGAAATCAGGCGGTCGGTGCCCGGTGTGCAACATCCCGATTACGCCGTCAGCCTCAACAATCTCGCGGGTCTCTACCAGTCGATGGGGGACTTGGCGAAGGCTGACCCGCTCTACCGGAAGGCCCTGGAGATTCAGAAGATTGTGCCGGGCGAAACGCACCCCGACTACGCCACCACCCTCGATAACTTCGCGGGGCTCCACAAGGCGATGGGAGACTACGCGCGAGCGGAGCCGCTCTACCGGAAGGCTCTCGAAATCCAGCGAACCGCGCGGGGGGAGAATCATCCGGAATACGCTGTCACCCTCGGCAATGTCGCGGAGTTCTACCAATCGATGGGGGACTACGAAAAAGCCAAGCCGCTCTGTCTTCAGGCCCTCGACATCCAGAAGGCGCGGCGCGGCGAGCAGCATCCCGATTACGCCACCAGTCTCAACAACCTCGCCATGCTCTACGACTCGATGGGCGACGACGCGGTGGCGGAGCGGCTCTATCGCCAGGCGTTGGAAATCCGGCAGGTGGTGCTCGGCGAGCAGCATCCCGATTACGCCAACAGCCTCAACAACCTTGCGAGTCTCTACACCGCGCGACAAGAGCATGCGAAGGCGGAGCCGCTCTATCGGCAAGCCCTCGAAATCAAAAAGAACACTTTCGGTGAGACGCATCCCGCGGTCGCCGTCGGTCTCAACAATCTCGCGGTCCTTTACGTCTCGATGAACGATGACGCGAAGGCCGAGCCTCTCTTGCGGCAAGCCCTCGCCATTCAAGCCGGGGCGTTGGGAGAGACGCATCCCGCGTACGCCACCAGCCTCAGCAATCTGGCGGTGCTCTATGAATCTCGGGGAGATCACGCGAAGGCCGAGCCGCTGGTTCGCCAAGCGGTGGCCATCACGCGGGGACATGTCGAATCCACAGCAGCGGTGGAATCGGAGCGGCAGCAGTTCGTGATCGCCCGGGCGAATCGCGGCTCACTCAACCTGTACCTGTCCATCGCGGTCTCGTCGGGGCTTTATGCCAAAGACGTCTATCAGGAAGTGCTGCTGACCAAGGGAGCCGTCTGGCGACGGCAGCAAAAAACACGCACGGCGCAGGAGGATTCGCAACTGGCGCCGCTGTTCACCGAATTGCGGTCGGTCTCCACACAGCGGGCGCAGCTAACGCTCGCGACGCCGAATCCAACGACTCAGGACGTGTGGCGGCAACAGATTGACCAGTTGGCACAGAGGCAGGAAGAACTCGAACGCGAGTTATCGAGCCGCAGCACCAAGTACCGGGAAGCACAGCAGTTTGTCACTGTCGACAAACTCCGTACAAGTTTGCCCACCGACCATGCGCTCGTCGATTTCTGGGAGTATTCGCAGCTCCTGCCATCTGCGGATGACAAGCCCGCACCGCTGCAATTCGAGCGGCGTTTGGTGGCGTTCGTGCTGCGTCCAGACCGACCGTCGGTCACGCTGGTTCCGCTGGGAGCGGTGAAACCGCTGGCCCAGCTCATCGACACATGGCGGAAGCAGACCGTCGGCCGACTCCCCGCCGCCGCTCAAACAGGTCAACTTCTGCGCGAACGCTTGTGGATGCCGTTGGAGCCGCATCTCACAGAGATCAAGACGGTCCTGCTCTCGCCTGATGGAGTACTCGGACGCTTCCCGTTCATCGCGCTCCCCGGCAACACGCCCGGTTCGTATCTGTTGGAACAATACGCGTTGGCGACCGTCCCCGTGCCGCAAGCGATCGTGTCGCTGCTGCGCGAGAAGGACTCCGACCGCCCGACGGTGGCGGGGAACCTGCTCGTGCTGGGTGACGTGGACTATGACTCTCAGCCGGACAGCCAGACTCCGGCCGCTCCGAAAAAGAAGTTCGGCCGGAACCTGGCCGCAGTTCGTGGCGACGGCTGGCGCGGCTGGGGGCCGTTGGATGCCACACGCGGGGAACTGGCCTCGATCGACAAGCTGTTCCGCGACAATTTCGGCTCGGACGGTGTGACCCTGTTGGAGAAAAGCGAAGCGAGTGAGAAACGCTTCCGTCAGGAGGCACCCCGGCACAAGATCCTGCATGTGGCAACGCACGGCTTCTTTGCGCCTGAGATGCTTCGATCCGCGCTCAAGGACACTGTGGATCGTGGTTCGCGGTTCAACGAATCGGACTCTTCGCGCCGGTTCGCCGGATACCCTCCCGGCCTGCTGTCGGGCTTGGCATTGGCCGGCGCGAATCAGGCGCCGGACAGTGAACGCGACGACGGCATTCTCACCGCCTTGGAGGTCGAAAGCCTCGACTTGCGCGGCGTCCAATTGGTGGTCCTGTCCGCCTGCGAAACCGGCCTCGGTGAAGTCGCCGGCGGCGAGGGATTGCTCGGCCTGCAACGCGCCTTCCAAGTGGCCGGCACGCGCAGTGTCGTGGCCAGTCTGTGGCAGGTCTCCGACGACGCCACCCGCGCCCTGATGGAACGCTTCTATGACAACCTCTGGCAGAAAGAGATGAGCACGCTGGAATCGCTGCGCGAGGCCCAGCTCTGGATACTGAAAGAAGGCCAGCACCGCGGTTTGGTCCGCACCGACCAACCCAAGACGGACAACGGTCCCCAGCGCACGCCCCCGTTCTTTTGGGCCGCCTTCGTCCTCAGCGGGGACTGGCGGTAAGGGGCGGCGTACGAATAAATGTCGGGAGGTGGCGATCGCGAACCGTAGCATGGACGCCTCGTCCGTGTAGCACAACGTGACCATCTGTGGAGTTGGCCCGCACGGACGAGGCGTCCATGCTACGGCTGTTAGTGATGCGCCGGTCCTAAGCGACCGGCCATTTCGAGTCGAACAAGAAACGAGATTGATGATGATTCAAATGCATCGCAGACGTTGGTGGCTGGCCATCACCAGAAGATTTGTTTGCTCGCTGCTCGCGTCTGGAACGATGTGGTGCCTCACCGCCACATCGGCCGAGGACTCGCCTCACAAGGTGGAGTTGACCGCTGTCCAAAAGGAGCGAATGAAGGAGTGGGTTGCCTTCAAAAAGGAATGCCTCGAATTTCGCCGGTCGGGAAAACTCGCCGAAGCGATCGACGCGACTAAGAAGATGCTGGCCATCGAGCGGGAAGTCTTCGGCGACGAACACGACCAAACGCTCGGCTCGATGGACTCCCTCGCCCAGTTGCAGGAACAACGCGAGGACTTCGCTTCCGCCAGAACAACTCGCGAAGAGATCTTGGCGATCCGTCGAAGAGTTTCGGGAGGCGACCACTGGCGCACGGCCGATTGCCAGCGAGCCTTGGAAAATGTGACGGTGCTGGAGAAGTTGTCGTCCGACGAACGGCTGCAAGTGCTTCGAGCGACTGTCCTCAACAGCCTCGCGGTGCGCTACACGTCGATGGGACACTATGCCGAGGCGGAACCTCTTTACCGGCAAGCTCTCAAAATCAGGCAGACGGTATTGGGGGAGACGCATCCGGATTATGCCATCAGTCTCAATAACCTCGCGGGGCTTCACGAGTCGATGGCAGACTATGCGAAAGCGGAGCCGCTCTATCGTCAGGCTTTGGGCATCCGCCAGAAAGCGTTGGGCGAGAAACATCCCAGCTATGCCACCAGCCTCAATAACCTCGCGTTCCTCTACATGTCGATGGGAGACTCGGCGAAAGCCGAGCCGCTCTTCCTGCAAGCCCTCGAAATCAACCGGGCGGCCTTGGGCGAAACACATCCTGATTATGCCACGAGCCTCAATAACCTCGCGGCCATGTACAGGTCGATGGCAGACTACGCGAAGGCGGAGCCGCTCTATCGCCAGGCGCTGGACATCCGCCAGAAAGTGCTGGGCGAGAAAGATCCCGATTACGCCACCAGCCTGAATAACCTCGCGGTGCTGTACGAGTCGATGGGAGACTACGCAAAGGCGGAGCCGCTCTTCCTCCAAGCCCTGGAAATCAAGCAGACGGCGCTCGGCGAAAAGCATCCCGCTTACGCCGCCGGACTCAATAATCTCGCGGAACTCTATAACGCGATGGCGGACTACGCGAAAGCGGAGCCGTTTTATCGCCAGGCTCTGGAAATCAACCGAACGGTGCTGGGGGAGATGCATCCCGATTATGCCATGAGCCTGAGTAACCTCGCGGGGCTTTACAATGCGATGGGTGACTACGAGTTGGCGGAGCCGCTCTATCGCCAGACGTTGGACATTCGCAAGAAAGTTCTGGGCGAAAAGCATCCCGATTACGCCATGAGCCTCAATAACCTCGCGTGGCTTTACAAAGTGATGGGAGACTCAGCAAAGGCGGAGCCTCTCTTTCGGCAAGCCCTCGAAATCAACAAGACGGTGCTGGGCGAGAAACATCCAAGTTATGCCATCAGCCTCAATAACCTCGCCGAACTCTACACATCGACGGGCGACTTCGCGAAGGCCGAGCCACTCTCTCGGCAAGCTCTCGAAATCAGAAAGACGGTGCTCGGTGAAGCGGATCCCGCTTATGCCACCAGTCTCAGCAATCTCGCGCTGCTGTACGTCTCGCTGAAAGAATACACGAAGGCCGAACCTCTCTTACGACAAGTCCTTGCCATCCAAGCTGCGTCGTTGGGTGAGAAGCATCCAGCCTATGCTGCCAGCCTCAGCAACCTCGCGGGGTTCTACGAATTCAGAGGAGAGCACGCGCTGGCCGAGCCGCTGGTTCGCCAGTCGGTCGCGATCACGCGCGGGCATGTCGAATCGACGGCCGCGGTGCAATCGGAGCGGCAGCAGTTCGTGATGGCCAAGGCGAACCGAGGCGTGCTCAGTCTGTATCTGTCGGTCGCGGTGTCGTCCGGGATGTACGCCGACGACGTCTATCGCGAAGTGCTGCTGACCAAGGGAAGCGTCTGGCGGCGTCAGCAGAAGACCCGCGCGGTGCAGTCCGATCCGCAACTCGCGCCGTTGTTCACCGAACTGCGGTCGGTCTCCACGCGACGGGCGCAGCAAACACTGTCGACGCCCGACCCCAAGTCTCTGGACATCTGGCGGAAGCAGATCGACCAACTGGCGCAGCGGCAGGAGGAACTCGAACGTGAGTTGTCGAGCCGCAGTGCCGCGTACCGGGACGCGCAGCAACTCGTCTCCGTCGAGGAACTCCGCGCCAGCCTGCCCGCCGGGCACGCGCTCGTCGATTTCTGGGAGTATTCGCAGCTCCTGCCGCCCGTGGACGACAAGCCGGCCTCGCCGCAGTTTGAGCAACGTCTGGTGGCGTTCGTCGTGCGGCCGGAGAAACCGTCGGTCATACTCGTTCCGCTCGGGCCGGTGAAGCCGCTGGCCCAGGCCATCGACACGTGGCGGCAGACCTTTGGCCAATCTCCCACGGCCGCTCAGGCGGGGCAACTCCTGCGCGAACGCCTGTGGACCCCGTTGGAGCCGCATCTCACCGACGCCAAGACGGTGTTGGTCTCGCCCGATGGTGTGCTCGGGCGTTTCCCGCTGATCGCGCTGCCCGGTGACAAGCCCGGCTCGTACTTGTTGGAGCAACGCGCGCTGGCGATCGTCCCGGTGCCGCAGGCGATCGTGTCACTGCTGCGCGAGAAGGACTCCGATCGTCCGGCGGTAGCGGGGAACCTGCTCGTGCTGGGTGACGTGGACTATGACTCCCTCCCCAACAGCCAGGATGCGTCCGCTCCGAAAAAGAAGTTCGGCCGCAACTTGGCGGCGGTTCGTGGCTCCGACTGGCGCGGCTTCACACCGTTGCCCGCCACGCGCGGGGAACTCGCCACGATCGACAAGCTGTACCGCGGCACCTTCGGCCCGGACGGTGTGACGCTGTTGGAAAAGTCTGAGGCGAATGAGAAACGCTTCCGGCAAGAGGCACCCCGGCACAAGTTCCTCCATGTGGCGACGCACGGTTTCTTCGCGCCCGAATCGCTTCGTTCCG
>JAYUFF010001015.1:0-3378 GCA_043738825.1 Schlesneria sp. | reverse complement strand
GGACTTGATGACGCCGTACCGCACGCATGGTGGCGTGATCTGATCGATTCGGCGGTGAGCATTCTCCGCCGTTGTCGTTGGGTTGAGTCACCGATACGATGCCCCCGTTGACTGCGCGGTCCGGAACGCCAAGCCAGCGGGGCAGTGAGCGGTTTTTTTCATGCCGGGCGGTCGATTGTGTGAGTACCGCCTCGTGCCGCGTTTGGATGTGACTCTGAATCGCCTTCGCCTCAAGAATCCGATCTTGGTGGCATCGGGCACGTTCGGCTACGCCCGCGAAATGCAGGCGTATGTCGATTTCGCCCGACTCGGCGGCATCATCCCCAAAACAGTGACGCCCCTTCCGCGACCCGGCAATCCTCCGCCGCGAACAGTCGAGACGGCCTCGGGCCTGCTCAATTCCATCGGTCTCGACAACGATGGCCTCGACGCTTTCATCGAGAAACATCTTGAGGCCCTGCTCGGTTTGGGAACATCGATCATCGCGAACATCGCCGGGAAGAACACGGCCGAGTTCGTGCAGATGGCTCGCAAACTGAACGAGTTCCCGCAATTGGCCGCTCTCGAACTCAACATCTCGTGCCCGAATGTCAGCGGTGGAGTCGATTACGGGACGAACCCGAAGCTGACGGCCGAGGTCGTTTCGGCGGTGCGTTCCGCGTGCGACCTGCCGATCATCGCCAAGCTGACTCCCAACGTGACGAGCGTCGTGGAGATTGCCAAAGCGGCGAGCGAAGCGGGAGCCGACGCCTTGTCGCTGATCAACACCTTCCAGGGTTTGGCCGTGAATTGGCGGAAGCGGAAGCCGATTTTGGGCAACGGCATCGGCGGGTTGAGCGGTCCGGCCATCAAGCCGCTCGCGCTGCGAATCGTCTGGCAAGTCGCGCAGGCGGTGAAAACACCGATCATCGGCGTGGGAGGGATTCAGTCGATCGACGACGTGATGGAGTTTCTCATCTGCGGTGCGACGGCCGTTCAGATCGGAACGGCCAACTTTTACGATCCCGGCCTCTCGGTGAGGCTGGTGGACGAATTGCTGGCGATCCTCGAACAAGAAGGTTGCGAATCGGTGGCCGATCTCGTCGGGACGATTCAGCCGTCCATGGTCGCCTTGATGCAGCAAGCCTCGGCCGCCGCGTGCGGACACTGAGTAACAGCGGGTGGACATTTCCCGCCAAC
Organism: Schlesneria sp.; assembly: GCA_043738825.1. Classification (GTDB taxonomy): domain Bacteria; phylum Planctomycetota; class Planctomycetia; order Planctomycetales; family Planctomycetaceae; genus Schlesneria. Next base: position 2,199 of record JAYUFF010001015.1, on the reverse strand, counting down.
CACTTTGTTCTCAGAACACGGACAACAGCAGAAGCTGGGTCATGCGGATCAGCCAGGTGCGGTCATCGGCCGACATCTTGTCCGCTTTCAGAATCTGCTGAGTGCGGTTGCGGACGTTCGTCACCATGAACCGCTGCGTGCCGGTCAGTGGGCGTTGCTTCTCGGATTCGAGCAGCAGCGTGGTGATGCGATGCAAGGCTCGGGGTTCGTCGAGGTCTCCAGTTTTTGCCTCCGTCCAGACGGGAGCCTGTTCAGCATCGGCGACGTGCCGCGTCAGTTTGAGAACCAGGCTGGCGATGCGTGCGGCCTTTTCGTAGTCGATCTTGTCGGGTGTGTCGCGCGGCGTGTGGTAATCGGGGTGCTCACCCGTGGAGAAGAACAGGTACGGGATTTCTCGATCGCGAAACGGCCCGTAGTCGCTGCGTGTGCCGATCAGATCGGTCCCCAGGCGGCAGATTTCCAGCTTCGGCGGCGTTCCCACCAGATCGAGCGCCGTCTTGAGTTCAGCGGCGTGTTCGCTCCCCAGGATGAAGACCGTTGGCAGCGGGAGGTCTCCCAGCGAGCGGCCGATCATGTCGGCCGTGATGAACAGTTTGACTCGCTCGATGGGCCACGGCGGATGAGCTGCGAACCAGCGTGAACCCCAGAGCAGTCGCTCCTCAAGATCGAACGCGACGAAGGCAACGCTGCGCTGGGGCTTGGTTTCGGCCACCGCCATTTGCCGCGCGACTTCGAGCATCATCGCGACTCCCGAGGCATTATCGTCCGCGCCGGCGAAGACCTGTCCATCTCGAACGCCCAGATGATCGTAGTGAGCACTGACGATGACGAACTCGTCCGCGAGTTTCGGATCGCTCCCCGGAATCCAGGCTCCGATGTTGTGTCCCAGAATGGGAACCGATCCGTCCTCGTTGGCCGCACCGGGAATTGCTTGAAGAAAGCTGGGTGCCGTCTGCGGTTTTTCATTCGAGGGTTCCGGCGGTTCGTTGAAGAGTGGCTGGAGCTTGACTGCCTTCAGCCGTTCGATGATGTAGTCGCGTGCCTTTTCCTTCGCAGCGCTGGCTCGGCCTTCCATCGTTGGTCCGGCGAGGAACTCAATGTGCGGTCGCATCTGGTCGGCGCGGATGGCCGGTTCAAATGTGACGACCTTCGGCGGCTCCGGTTTGTCCTCGGCCCAAGCCATCGCGTTGAGAAGCTGGCTCAAGACAACGCATCCAGCAATCAAGACCCTGTTGAGTCCGGCCATTTGTCGAATCCTTTCGTTTGAACAGCAGTCCGAATGGAGAGAACACAGCACCGCACACGAACCCGCAGCGTCAGCGCGGGCGTCGTCACGGTTCGCCCTCGCTGACACTGCGGGTCAGTGTGCGACCGCGATTATTTCCGTCTCACCGTGACGCGACTATAGCGGTCGAAACGATTCTCGCGAAGTTTCCTATCGTAGCGGCGGCCGGTTGGCCGATGAATATCGCGGTCGAGCCAGTCGGTCACTTCAACAGGCCGCTGCCGACGCAAGCATCTCACATCGAGCGGACTGCACACACGCACCCGCTGACCGATTCTTCAGGAGGAACGACGATGCGTCGAGCATTTCTGGCCATGCTGTTGGTGGGAGTGGCGGTTGTCGCCGGAAGTCAATCGGCCCAAGCCGCCGGCGAAGGACAGCCCTCCGATTGGGGCCGGTTCTACAACTATCCGTACGTCTACTACCCGCACAATTTCCAGGCTCCGGCCGAGTACAACAGTCTGTACAACCGCTATCCGCAGGCCCGCCAAATCCCGGTCTACAACAAGAACTGGTACAACTTCTACCCGACCAAGAAGCCCTACTACATGGGCCATCACTTCACGTTGGACGTATTTTGATCTGGGCGATCCCAGGGGGAGACGCGCGGCTCGACAACCTCACGGTTGTCGGGCCGCTGTCGTTCTTTGAACCGCACAATCTATCGTTTAGCCGCCACGCCAACGGCGTGTGCGTGAGCAGCGGTTCGCCCACGACCACTCCCACGCCGTTGGCGTTGGGGCTAAACGTGGCGGGCATGCCGAGGTGGCCCGCTACTTCGCTCGCCGAAACATCTGAATCCGCTTGCCATCGACTTCCGTCACGTAGACCGTGCCGTTGGAGTTGATGGCCATCAGGTGTGGCAGCTTCAGCGTTTCGGGGCTGCCCCAAGCACCGAGCGACTTGCCGTCGAA
>JAYUFF010001014.1:0-3379 GCA_043738825.1 Schlesneria sp. | reverse complement strand
ATCGAGGCGATTCGTCGGCGATCCCGTGTCTCATTGAGGCTCTTCAAGATTCCTCACCCCTCGTCCGTGGAGCGGCAGCGTGGTCGTTGGGTAAGCTGGGCGGAACCGAGGCGCGAACGGCACTGGTTGCGCGTCGAGAAATCGAGTCCGACGAGAGCGTGGTCGCCGAGTTGTCTGCTGCGCTGAGGGACGGCGACTCGGCAACGATTGCCCCTCACCCCCGGCCCCTCTCCCCGGAGGGGCGAGGGGAGGAAGAAATGATATGACTCATCCCTACAGTTCCATTCCCGAACTCTTCGACCTTCAGGCGGGCGGGCCCATCGTTCGGATTCCGACCGGGCAGGATGTGCCGTTCACGGCGCGAGTCCGCGCGATCGTCGATACCGCCGAGTTCCAGCGGCTGCGACACATCACGCAACTCGGGCTGGCGGGACGCATCTATCCGGGGGCGACTCACACGCGGTTCGAGCACGCGCTGGGCGTCTTTCACAACGCGCTGCGGTATCTGTGGCAGCTCGGCAAGGACGAGCGATTCGTCGCGGCGGTCGATGTCCATCGGGCCGAGGTGCTGATGGTGGCAGCGCTGCTGCACGATCTGGGGCACTGGCCGTTCTGTCACCCCATTGAGGACATGGGCCTCGCCGATTTGCCGCCTCACGAATCGTTCGCCGACGAGTTCCTGTCCCCTTCGCGCGAGTTGGGCCAGGTGTTGCGAAACGAGTGGCAGATTGAACCGGCGGAAGTGCTGGACGTACTCGTGGCGCGAACCGACTCGACACCGCTGCGACTGATGCGGTCGATCCTCTCCGGCCCGATCGACATCGACAAGATGGACTATCTCGAACGAGACAGTCTGCACGCGGGCGTTCCCTACGGACGCAACTTCGACCGGAACCGGCTGATTCAGTCGCTGCTGGTCAACGAGGCGGGCGATGGGCTGGCAATCTCATCGAAGGGAAAGACGGCCGCCGAACTGATGGTCTTCGCGCGGTACGTGATGTTCAGCGAGGTCTACTGGCACCACGCGGTCCGTTCCGCGACGAGCATGTTCGCCCGCAGCTTCTTCGAGTTGTACAAGCGTCTCGATCTGCAAACGCTCTTCCAGCAGAGCGAGTTTGAAGTGATCGCCGCCCTGCGTCGCGAGGCCGTCGGCTCGCCGGTCGCTTCGCTGCTCGATGGCGTGTTCGGCACGAAGCGGAAGCTGCACAAGCGGGTCGTCGAATTCAGCCTCTACCAAACGCCGGAACTTTACCGTTCGCTGGCCGGTCGTCCGTATGCCGAGTTGATCGAGGTTGGCCAGCGCGTGCTCGATACGGCCGAACGCTGTCTCGGTCGCTCGTTAAACTCGACCGATCTGCTCATCGACGCGCCGCCCACTCACAAGGAAGTCGAGTTCAAGGTCGATATCTTCCATCCCAAGGAGGGAGTCTATCGGCCGCTCAGTCAGGTCTCGCCGGTGGTTGCAGCGCTCGCCAAGACACAGTTCGACGACTACGTGAAGCGCGTGCGAGTCTTCGCCGAACCAACGCTGGCGAAGGAACTGGCTGGCCGCAGCGAGTTCGTCGAATGGCTGACCGAAGCGGCGCGAGGTTAGGAGAGTGCATTTCAAAACTCGGTCGGCCCTTCAAAACTAGCCCGACGCGCAAGCGAGGGCTGGACGTTGAATGTTGCCGAAGCCCTCGCTTGCGCGTCGAGCTAGTTTTGAAATGTGTTCGAGTGTCAACGAAGTCCGCACATACCGTGACGTGTCACACGGTGGGCGGTTTCAAGCCGCGATAGCTCATGTCAAGAATCTCCATCGGGTGAGCTACCCAGATCGGGCTGCCCGCCTGTCGCAGGGCGGCTTGAATTTGGAGCGAGCATCCCGCATTGCCCATGATGACCGTGCTGGCTCCCGTCGAGAGGATGTGCTTCAGCTTGCGATCGGCCAGACGATCAGCCATCTCTCCCTCGGTCAGGTTGTAGCTTCCTGCTGCTCCGCAGCAGATCTCAGACTCGGGAAGCGGCACCAGCTTCAGGCCGGGGACGAGTGCCAGCAGGTCACGCGGCTGCTCGCGAATCTGCTGCGCGTGACACAGGTGACAAGCGTCGTGATACGTGGCGGTCAGAGGGATCTCACCGCGCGGCGCGATCGGGCCGAGTGCCGCCAAGAATTCGGAGACATCTTTCACCTTGTGAGCGAAGCGTTCGAGCGACTGCCGCAGGGCGGTGTCGCCTTTGGCCAACTCCTCGCCCATGTGGCCGTAGTCCTTCAACATCGAACCGCAGCCCGCGACATTGATGATGACGGCGTCGAGGTCTTCGCTGAGCAGGGCGTCCGCGTTCGTGCGAGCCAACTGCAAGGCCGGTTCGCCTGCGCCACTGTGATAGTGAATGGCTCCGCAGCAGACCTGACTGCGCGGGACGACGACCTCGCACCCGTTCTGTTGCAGCACGCGAGCCGTCGCCCAGTTGACGTGATGAAACATCGCATCGGCCACGCAACCGGTGAAGAGCGCCACGCGAGCACGTTTCGGCCCGGTGGCCGGAAGGAATTCGGGCAACTGCGGCTCGCGAGCCTTCAGCGGTGGCAGCAGCCGGTGCATCCGTTGCAGCTTTTCGGGGAGCAGTTTTGTGAGGCCAATCCGCTCGGCCAGTCGGTCGATGCCCGTCATCTGCATCAGCTTCGCGGGAGCCAGCGCCCACCGCAGTCGCTTCGGATACGGAAACATTCCGTACAAGATCCACTTCTGAAACCAGCCGCCCGACTTGGGCTTGCTCGCGGCGTTTGTCAGGCCCGTTGTCGAAGCATCCTGCTGCTGCATCTCGATCCGAAACGGTTCGATCAGTCGGCCGTATTGAACTCCCGAGGGGCAGGCAGTCTCACACGCGCGGCAATCGAGGCACAGATCGAGATGCCCGCGCACGGTATCGGTCAATTCGAGCCGCCCGTCGGTCACGGCTCTCATCAAATAGATGCGGCCGCGCGGGCTGTTGTTCTCGTTCCCCGTTTCGAGGTACGTCGGACACGCTGCCGTGCAGAGACCGCAGTGAACGCAGTCGAGAAATTTTTCGTAGTCAATCCCGCTGCCAACCCGCGGCGATGGCGAAGGTGCGTTCGTTGCAGCAGGCAGTGGTGAAGCAGTGTTGGTCATCGGCGTTTCTTGTCCCCTCTCCTCCGTCTGCGGGGGAGAGGGTTAGGGTGAGGGGGCTTCGTTTTGCTTTGGCCTGCAAAATCTATCGTGACTCGACTCCATCGACGAACCGACCAGGATTGAGCAGCCCGTGCGGATCGAGTTGCCGTTTGAGTTGCCTCATCAGTGGCCAGGCTGGTTCAGGGTCTCCACACATTGGCATGAGTGTCTGCCATTCGGGATCGCAATGCAGGACCACGAGGTTG
>JAYUFF010001013.1:0-8925 GCA_043738825.1 Schlesneria sp. | reverse complement strand
CCGTCGCCGCCACACTGGCGTATGGCCTCCAGACGCTGGGCTGCAAAGTGGGACTGATGGATGCGGATGTCTACGGCCCCAGCATTCCTCACATGGTCGGTTCACATGGTGTCCCCTCGGCGGTCAAACACACGACCTCAACGGGAGAAGTTTTCGAGCGGATCGAACCGGTCATCGCCGATGGCTTGAAGGTCATGTCGATGGCTTACTTCGTTAAACCGGATCAGGCGGTGATCTGGCGCGGTCCGATGCTTCACAAGGCAATCACGCAGTTCTTGAAGGACACCGATTGGGGTGAACTTGACTACCTCATCATCGACATGCCGCCTGGTACGGGTGATGTTTCACTCACCCTGTCTCAAATCGTGGGATTGGCCGGAGCGATCGTCGTTTGTACTCCACAACAAGTCGCTCTGCTCGATGCGGTCAAGGCGATCAGCATGTTCCGTCAAGTGAAGGTTCCGCTGCTGGGGATTGTCGAAAACATGACGGGCGAGATCTTCGGGCGAGGCGGCGCGAAGCGCAAGGCGGAAGAGTTGGGGATCCCGTTTCTCGGCGAGCTTCCGATCGACGCGGGCATCCGAATTCGCGGTGACGACGGTCGCATCGCGAGTCTGTTTGCCGAGGACAATCCGTCGCGAGGGCCGCTGCTGCACATCTGCGAGCAGGCGGCGATGCAGCTCGCCAAGCAGTTGCTCGAAACTCCGCGCATGCCGACGCTCGAAATCCTCTGATCGAGCTGCGAGAGCGGTGCTGTGACCTCGCCCTTGATTCCTTTTCGCCATTCGTCGAAAAAGTCGTCTAAATCGCGTGCATCACGCTGACTGAGAATCGCTGGCAATCTGCACAAGATTTCAGCCCCCTGTTTTCAGCCACAGAGTCAGCATATTCCACCGGGATTCACAGTGCCCCTGCGTCGCAAGGGCCTGTCAAATCAAGGCTCTGCGACCGCGAGTTGACACATTTTTGGGTCGTCACTACATTCCGCCTCGATTGAGACCCCGGTGAAACGGGGATGGATGGATAACCCAACGGACTGGGGCATGAACGCCAACAGGATGTATTCGGCGAAGTCATCGAACAGCCACGGGTTCCTCCGCACGAGCCGTTTCGTCCGGACGAAGAAGCCCGCGCGGTTGCTGGTCGCGGCGTGTTGCCTGATGTGGAGCGTGGGATGTCTCGGGTGCTATCGACCTGCCGTGGTTCCGCCATCCGCGTCGATCGGTCGGCCGCAGGTGCCGGCCCTTCAACCACCAGTCCTTCCACCTCTGACAGTGCCTGCTCCACAGGTTCCGGAAGTTTCACCGGTTACGCCGATCACGAGAGACAATCCCTGGAAGCCGGATGCGGCGCTGCGCGAGTGGAAATACATCGTGCTCCACCACACGGCCTCGAATAGCGGCGATGTCGAAAGCATTCATGAGTCACACTTGAAGAACAAGGACAAGAACGGAAACCCGTGGTTGGGGATTGGTTACCATTTTGTGATTGGCAACGGCAGCGGAATGGGAGATGGAGTGATCGAGCCCACCTTCCGCTGGAAGCAACAAATGCAGGGGGCACACGCCGGAGTCGCGGACTACAACCAACACGGCATCGGAATTGTGCTGGTCGGGAACTTTGAAGACGGGTCGCCGTCGCAGGCTCAGTTGATGTCGGTCAAGCGTTTGGTGCGAGTGTTATCGCGGGAGTACGACATCGGGACGCCTCGCATCATCGGTCACGGCGACGTGAAGCCGACCGAGTGTCCTGGGACTCACTTCCCGCTCAGCGAAATCCGCGACAGTGTCGCGGCGATGGCAGAACAGGGTCTTCGCTGACGACTGCGGAGTGGTCGTCAGCGACAGAAGCAGAGACCCGGCAATCGAGCTCACGAGCGAGTTCCTTGCCGTCACCGGGCTTTGGCCCACGCCGGTCGTCTGGGGCGACTCGGCTTGAAGGAGGAATTGCGGATATGACCGAACGCTCCTATTTCGATTCACAGTCGGACGACACCGCAGGACAGCCGAGCCGTTACCAAGATGGCTTTGCGTGTTCCCGACGAATGGTCGATCTGACTCACACGTTGGACGCGGTTCCCGAGCAGGTCGGTGACGCGAATGAAGTCCACGACTGGCCGGTCCATCCGGAAATTCTGGAACTGCTCGAAACGCTGCTGGAGGCCAATCCGACGATGCAGCCGGGGAAAGAGGCTCGCGGTTGCGAGCGGCCTCACGCCGTCTACCTGCCCGAACACTATGAACCCGCCTACGCCTATCCGCTGGTCGTCTGGTTCCACAGTGACGGCGGATCGGAAGCCGATCTGCGTCACGTGATGCCGCAGATCAGCAACCGCAACTACATTGGCGTCGCGTTGCAAGGCAACGCATCGTTGGAGAAGGGTCACGGTTGGTTGCTGGATGAAGCGGGAGTGGCTTCGCTCGTCGGTGATGTTCGTGCCGTCGCGGTCTCGCTGCGGCGTGAGTATCACATTCACAGTGAACGCATTTACCTTGCGGGCTATGGCAGTGGAGCAACGGCCGCCGTCGAGGTCATGCTGCGGCAACCCGAATGGTTTGGCGGCGTGCTCAGCCTGAATGGCGGCCTGCCCAAGATCGATCAGCCACTCGGCAGCCTCTCCGAACTCAAGGACAAGCGCATCCTGATCGCGACCTCGGTCAATTCCCAAACGACAAAGGTCGGAGACGTCGTGGCTGCGGGGCGACTGCTGTACGCCGCCGGGATGCAGGTCGGCACGCGCGTCTACCAAGACTCGGGCCACCGACCCTCGAAGAAGATGCTCCGCGACATCGACTCCTGGCTCATGGACGACATCTGCGCCGCCGGCACAGCCGGATTGTCCGCGTAGCACGATGGGTTGCGCATGGGACAGCGGTTCGCGCGATGATCGGTTGAGAAGACGAAGACTAAACAAAGCAGCCCGGCTTCTGGGAGAAGCCGGGCTGCTGATGTTTGTGGCCTTTCCCTTCGCTCGACTTTTGCACTTTTTGGAGTGCGGCAATTGATTGCCGCTTTGGTTTCTCTTGATCGAAAAGAGTTTTTTGAAAACCCCACCAAACACGAGGTATTAAAAAAATGCGGCGGCGGATTGAGAAATGAGTGCGGTGATGAATCCCCGCACTCCAAAATCGAAAAAGTCGAACTTCGGGGCTACTTCTTTTCGACGAGCCAGATATTTCGGAAGCGAACCGGATCGCCGTGGTCTTGCAGGAAGATCGCGCCCGGCTTCTGATCGCTCCGTCCGCCGCCGGGGGTTGTCTTTAATTCCAGTCCGTCGTGAATGACGACGCCGTTGTGCTTCATCGTGACTTTGCCAGGAGCCGTCACTTTGCCCTCGGCGTCGAACTTCGCGCAGGTGAATTCAACGTCATAGGTTTGCCAGCTCAGTGGCGGCAGGCACATGTTCAGCTTCGGCTTGGCGTTCTGGTAGATGCCGCCGCACTCGTTGTCCGCCCCTTCGAGACCGAACGAGTCGAGAATCTGGCACTCGTACTGGTCTCCCAGATACAGGCCACTGTTGCCGCGAGCCTGTCCGGCCGCGAAGGGCATGTAGGGCGAGCGGAATTCCAGGTGCAGCGTGTAGTTCTCGAAGACTTGCTTGGTACGAGTCCCTACTCCCATCAGACCGGTCTCGGCCATCTTGCCCGGGTTCCAGTGATCGACGTTCAAGCCATCGAAGAGGATCAACGCTCCCTCGGGAGCGCGCATTCCGAGCGAATCCGATTCGCGGTGCAGCCGCTTCAGTTCGCCCGACTTGTCCTTTTGCTTGAGAATCAGCGAGCCATTCGCGATCGTCGCCTCGTAGTCTCCGCCAGCCAGCTTCGTCGCTCCGTCTTTGGTCTCGCCCGAGACCTTGTGCTTCTCATTCTTCTCGGCGTCCCAGCCCACTCCCGGCAGGCCGCCCGGAAAGATCACGCCGTCAAACTTGCCAGTGCCTCGGGCGATGATCTGGGCACCGAACGACTGATCACCCACCTTGCCGATGTATTCGCCCTGAAGTTGGAAGTCGGGGCCAGCCTCTTTCGCGTCCAAGAACGCTTGTTTGGGGTTCGGCTTGTCTTCGGCAACTCCCGTCACAGCGACGGCCAGCAACGACAGCACGATCCACGATGATCTCCATGTCCGACTCATGCAGCACACTCCTTGAAGTTCGTCCGAGTTGGAAGGCTCACCAGACGCGAGCGAGTTCGCTGGCAAACAGTCTGGCGACCACGAAAGCGGGGACACAGTAGCAACCATCATTGCGGACGGGCAACTCTGCCTCGAACGAGGGTCTGCATCGAAGGACGGGATGAAAGCGGGAGGATCAGCGGTCAGCAGCCCCTCATCCTTCCAAAAACACCGTCTCACGCTCGCCCGAGTTGAATGCGATCAGGCAGACGAGCGGCTCGGTTCCGATGTTTGTCAGGTTGTGAGTCACTCCGACCGGGATGCGGATTGTCATGCCGGAGGTCAACTCCACCAGATCGTCCTCAAAGCTATGTCGGCCGTGTCCGGCGAGCATGTGCAGCACCTCTTCGCAGTTCGGGTGATAGTGCCTCGGGTTTCGCTGGCCCGGCAAAATGTGGCACAGCCCCAGCGTCTGCTCGGCCCGTCGCGACAGCTTCGCATTGCAGAGCCATTGCAGCGTCCCCCACTCAAAAGTTTCGACGGGCAGAGTGGCGGTGTTCGTCACGAATCGAGCAGGGTCAAACATGGGTGTTGTTCCAAAGTCGAAGCCCATGCGGTCAGGGCCGTTGTTTTATTGAAACTGGATAACGGGTGCCACGGTCACGGAGCTTCGACGTGGCCGTGCGAGAATGTCCAGACGAATTTCTCATCACACGGCCACGTTGAAGACTCCGTGACCGTGGCACCCCAATTTGAAAAAGGTGATGGCCCTGCACACGCTGCAAGGCACACTTCGAGTCGTCCGGCTGTTCCGCTAGGATCGTCGTCCTCGCGAAACAGATTACCGACTTGAACATTGTTCGTCGCATGAGGTGCCTCACTCCATGAAGATCACTGCCGTTGAAACGCTCGTTTGTCACGCCCGGATGCGGAATTGGGTCTTCGTCAAAGTCGTGACCGATCAGCCGGGGCTGTACGGCTGGGGCGAGGCGACTTTGGAATGGCACACCCGCGCCGTGGTGGGAGCTGTCGAAGACATCTCGCAGTTGGTCGTCGGCGAAGACCCGCGGCGGATCGAGCATCTGTGGCAGATGATGTTTCGGCAGCACTTCTGGCATGGGAATGGCATCGTCCGAGCGACCGCGATCAGCGGGATCGACCTCGCGCTGTGGGACATCGCCGGCAAGATCGCCAACATGCCCTGCTCGCAATTGTGGGGCGGGCGCGTGCGAGATTACGTTCGCACGTACAGCCATCTCGGCGGCGGCAAGATGGAGGACTTCTACGAGACCTCCGTCGATGATGCCAAACAATTCGGCGATCTGGCTCGCCGCGCGGTCGAGGATGGATTCACCGCCTTCAAGGCGATGGCCGTCCCTCCCACGATGCCGCTTGAAGGCTTGCGACCGATTCGACTCGCCGAAGCCGCCGTTGCCGCGATGCGAGACGCCGTGGGAGACGAGATCGACATCATGGTCGATTGTCACGCTCGGCCCTCACCCGCGATGGGCCTTCAGTTTGGCAAGGCCCTCGACCCGTATGGCCTCTACTTTTTCGAGGAGCCGTGCTGGCCCGAAAACATCGAGGGACTGGCCGCGATCAACGCGGCGATCACGACGCCCGTCGCGACCGGCGAACGGATCACCGATCTCGCCACGTTCCGCGACCTGTTCAATGCGCGCGGCTGCGAAGTCTGCCAACTCGACATTACCCACTGCGGCGGACTGACCGCCGCGCGACGCATCGCGGCTCTCGCGGAAGCGCATCGCATTTCGCTGGCTCCTCACAACCCGCAAGGCCCGGTGAGCACCGCCGCCTCGCTGGAGTTCGGCTTCTCACAACCGAGCTACATCATCTGCGAGACCGTTCACAACGATGTCCCCTGGCGCGGCGATGTCGTCTCCGAAGGCTTCACCGTCGAACCGAAAGGCCGCATCGTCAGGCCAAACACTCGCCCCGGCCTCGGCATCGAAATCAACGAGGCCGAAGTGAAGAAGCACCCGTTCGAGCAGGAACTTCTCCAACGAGTCTTCTACCCCGACGGCAGCGTCGGCGACTGGTAGGCGAAGAGAAAACGATCAACCACGGAAAACCCAGCGCGGCTTAGCCGCAACCAAAGGAAAAGAAAAGAGACTGGCAAAAAGATGTTTGGCAGGAAGATGATGAGATGTGTCGCCACACTGTGTCTTCATCTTCCTGACACCCATTTTCTTGCCAACTCCATTGCCGACGCTTGGTTGACCGTCTGAAAATCTTCGCGCCCAGCGAAGAAACGAATCGTTAGTAGTACGGAATTGCACGGAAGAAGAGCGGCGGCGAAAGGCAGAAGAGGTGACAACCACGAATCTCAAGACCAAGAGCAGAACAAGAGAAGTTGGTCAGTTCGTGAGGCGAGCCGTTCCAGCGTCACCGTTCTATCCGCGCTGCCTTCCGCCTTCAGATTCGTGTTATTCGTGAGATTCGTGGTTGTCCCGTCTTCGTCCCTCACTTCCTTTCCGTGACCTTCCGTGTTTTCCGTGGTTCAAACTCTTGAAGGCAATTCATGACCAGACCCATCGCAGGCGTGTTGCCGATCGCACATACGCCGTTCCTAGACGATGACTCGATCGACTTCCTCAGTCTCAAGCGGCAGATCGACTGGGCCTACGAAGTCGGAGCGGATGGCTTCGGCACTGGGATGGTGTCGGAACTGTTGCGACTGACGTTCGAGGAGCGGGTTGCACTGACCGAGAAGCTCGCCGAGTTCAATGCCGGTCGCGGCGCGTTCTTCGCCGGGGTCGGAGCCGAATCGACTCAGCAGGCTCTTCAGTACGCGCGGCTCGCCGAACGAGCGGGAGCGGACGCCGTGATGGCCATCCCACCGCTGGCCTCGCGTCTGCCAGCGACCGCCGTGCGAGACTACTTCGTCGCGCTGGCCGAAGGAGTGTCGCTGCCCGTCATCGTGCAGGATGCTTCCGGTTACGTCGGCCAGCCGATCCCGATCCCAGTTTGCGTCGAGCTGCTCAAACGATTCGGCAATGAAAAAATCCTCTTCAAGCCGGAAGCCTCACCGATCGGCCCGAACCTGTCGGCGCTGCGCGATGCGACCAGCGGCGAGGCTCGCATCTATGAAGGCTCGGGCGGAGTCTGCCTTGTCGACAGCTTCCGTCGCGGCATCGTCGGCACGATGCCCGGCATGGAGTTCCTGCCCGCCATCGTCGCGCTGTGGAAAGCCCTCCAGCGCGGAGACGACAACGCCACGTACCGCCTCTACTTCCCAATCTGCGCGCTGGTCAGCCTGCAGCTTCAAGCGGGCCTCGACGGCTTTCTGGCAGTCGAGAAGTACGTCCTTCACAAGCGAGGTCTCTTCACCACCGATCGCCGCCGTCAGCCGAACGCGTGGAGCCTCGATGACGAGACCCGCGCGGAGTTGGATCGGCTGATGGAGCGGCTGGACTTGGCCGTGGAGAACGCGAGCATCGTCCGTGGCACCCGAACGTCTTGAATCCATCCCCCGGTCGCGAGATAACGATGGCTGAGGTTGACCGCGTTTGGAGTCGGCAATGCCCAAAAAGATCCGCGAGTTGAAGAGCTTGCTCCAACGAGCCGGGTTTGTGATGCGCGCGGGAAAGGGCAGCCATACGGTTTGGTCACACGACAAGCTGGAGGAGTCGATCACCGTCTCTGGCCACGACGGAGATGATGCGAAGCCTTATCAGGAAAGAGATGTCCTTCGGATGATTCAGGCAGTGGAGATTTCGCCATGACCGCCAAGTACCGCATGCTCATCGAATGGTCCGAGGCAGACCAAGTCTTCGTCGTAACGCTGCCCGAGTTCCCCTGCAATCGAACGCATGGAGCGACCTATGAAGAGGCCGCCAAGAACGGCGAGGAGGTTCTCGGTCTGCTCATCGAAACCTTTCAAGCAGAGGGTCGATCTCTGCCTTCACCGCATTACTTTGAACCCGACACAGTCCCGGCCTGACCCCGGTTGTGGCCGGTAATGCTCAACAAACAACCCATTTGAAGGAATCCCCCATGAACTCATTCGATTCAAACTACGAGGCTCTCCGCCGCGAAGTCTCCCGCCGTTCCTTTCTGGCTCGCACGACAACCGGTGTCGGCGCGATGGCGCTTGCATCGCTGCTCGATCCGCGGTCGCTCAAAGCGGCCGAGGCGGTCTCGTCCCGCGCGAGTACTCGATGGCCGGGAGTCGTCACGCCGCTGCATCGGCCGGCGAAGGCGAAGCGGGTCATTCATCTCTGCATGGCGGGGGGGCCGAGTCATCTCGAAACGCTCGACTACAAGCCGGAACTGGCCAAGCAGGACGGGCAGCCGATGCCCGAGTCGATCACGCAGGGGCAGCCGATCGCGCAGCTTCAGGGACAGAAGCTGAAGTGCCTCGGCCCACAGCACAAGTTCGCCAAGTTCGGCCAGTCGGGACAGGAGATCTGCGACCAGTTCCCGAAACTGGGGGGAGTGGCCGACGAACTGTGCATCATCCGGTCGCTCGTCACCGAGGCGATCAATCACGACCCCGCGCACACGTTCATGAACACGGGGACAACGATTTCGGGGCGACCCAGCATGGGTTCGTGGGCCTGGTACGGGCTGGGTGCCGACTGCGATGACCTGCCGGGGTTTGTCGTGCTCACGTCCACCGGCAAGAGTGGGCAGCAGCAGCCGATCGCGTCGCGGCAGTGGCACAGCGGGTTCCTGCCGAGTCGCTTTCAGGGGGTGCGGTTCAACTCGAAGGGAGACGCCGTCTACTACATCAACAACCCGGCGGGAGTGACTCGCGATCAGCAGGGCGATGTCGTCGATGCGACCAACCAA
>JAYUFF010001012.1:0-8941 GCA_043738825.1 Schlesneria sp. | reverse complement strand
CCAAACAACGCGGCATCGACTGGCACTTTCAACTTGAAGACGCTCGAGTCAGACTCAAGCGGCTCTACCCAAAAATCAAGACCTGACAGGGCACTAGGCTGGCGGTCGGGGTGCTACTGGAGCTTCCTCAACTCGAAGGCATACCGCGCGACATCCTGCTCGGTCAGATGGTAGACATCGATCGAGTAGCCGATCCGTGCGACGAGCTGGAAGAATCGGAAGTAGCCGAACTCTTCGATGCCGACTTGTGTGCGGTCTCCGTTTGCGTCGCGGATCGCGTGCGGTCGGCCTTGCACGAAGTTCACGCTCACGGCGTACCAGCCTGGTTCAGGGAACCGAGACGGCGGAGCAGTGGCTTCGATTCCGACGCGCGAGGGAATCACCGTGCCAAAGTAGGCGAGGCGGATCTCCTGCACATCGTGCTGGTCGAGGTACGCCTTCAGCGCGTGCAGGTCTTGGCCCCAGTCGATGTTGGAATCGACCAGATGCCAGCGTCCTCCCGTCGGTCCGCCCGCAAGCACATTGAAATACGCGAGGTGATGCGGATGGAACCTCAATGCGAGTGGAGCCATCACAACCGCCGTCCACACCAGGAATGGAACAACTCGCCCGCGCGAGACACTCATCCACCGAGCCGCCTGTCCCGCAAACAGGTGGAGCAGCGGCAGCGTCGGCAGGACGTAGCGAATCCCGATCTGATTGGAGGAGCCACTCGCCAACACCGGCAAGACGGCTGCCGCGATGAGCAGAAACGCCGCTCGACGACGATCCTGCGAGTCGGGCCTCGGCCACGCGAAGACTCCGAACGCGACGAGCAACAGCGCGAGAGTCGATAGCGGCAGCTTGTAACTGAGCGCGGCGGCGTAGTACCGCGCGAACGGCCGGTCGCTCCACTCGCCATCCAGATAGACGGGATGCTTCCGTTCGAGGTCTTGCGCCAAACGGTCCGCTGCCGCCAGATAGTCGCGCGGTAGCGGAACTGGCATCCAGCCGAAAGGACTCATCGCGCGCTGGACGGTCTGCAATCGGCTGCTCGCCAGCGGCAGCGCTCTCATTGAGGTACACGTTCCGCGAAACAAGTAGCCGGCATTGACGACCAGCAGCGAAACCGCCAGTGCGACGAGCCAGAACGCCACCACTTGGCCACGCCTCGCGAATGTCTTGGGACCGGCGCAGGATTGACTGTCGTGGCCGACGCTGCCAGCGTCGGTTCGGATGCTGGCAGCATCCGCCACGAGGGGCAAGCCAGTTCTCAAGACGAACCACAACACGATGGCCAACGGCCCGAGGACGAGAGCCGTCAACTTTGTCAGTTGAGCCACTCCCAAAGCCGAGCCGAACAGCAGAGCGCTGCTCCAAGAAGGCCGCTCGGCGAATCGAACGAGTGCGAACAGAGCCGCCATCCACGCGGCGGCCAAGGGTAAGTCGTGAGTGACGATTGCGGCATTGGCCAGCACGGTCGGGCAGCAACTCCACAAGAGCACACTGACCAGCGCGGCCCGCTCGCCGTACCAGGCTCGCGCCCAGACGGCGACGATCAGACCCGTCAGCGTCGCGAGCGGCACGATCATCAACCGCCCGAGTAAGAACCACGTTCTGACTCGCTCTGCGTTAGCGGACCAGAAGGCATCACCGATGTCACCCACGTCGGGCTTGGCAACCGTGTCTCCCGGCCTTGCGCCACCGAGGGCCAACGGAATCGAAGCCCAGAGCCGCACGAGTGGCGGGTTGATGACATCGTCGTCGAGGCGACCGGTCGTCCACATCCGCAGGCCGATCGGCAGATGCCAGTACTCATCGTGAGTCGGCGTCCATTGACGGGCACAATCGACGGCCAAGACCAACTGCACGAGCAGGCACGTAACGACGGACAGCCAAAACCAGCGCGACGAGCATGTCCCGCAACCGACTTCGGCCAGCTTGGCAATTGTCATCGCATGGTCCTTGCGGTCGAGTTCATCGGAATCCTTTTGAAGTCTCTCCATCATGGGCGACCGTATTGTTGGAGCGTAGCAGTTGCTCGTGGCCAACGGTAACGCATCGAATGGAGTCCAAGCCATCCATCACGCTTCCTGTCGCGCGGCGGCAGGGCTACCTTGTGAAACCCCGGTTTCCGCTCCAACGAATCGAACCGATCCAAACACTCAATCCACAACTGCGGTGTGAGGACGAGAAGCATCGCCGTGCCTGACCCGTCTTCCACAATGCCGTCGCTTTCCAAGTCCTACGAAGATTGCCGCGTGCTGACGCGCCGGACCGCTCACAATTTTCGGTTCTCGTTCCTGACGCTGCCACACGAGCAGCGTCGCGCGATGAACGCCCTGTATGCGTTCAACCGCATCACCGATGATCTCGGTGACGACGAAAGCCTGCCCGTCGATGAGCGTCGAGTCCGGTTGGCCATGTGGCGCGAATCGGTGCGCGCGGTGCTGGCGGTCGCACCATTCGATGCCGTTCTGCCTCTCAACCCTCAACCCTCAACCGCTACCTGCCCGCCATCGCCGACATGGTCGAGCGAAGTCGTGTGCCGCACGAAAACCTGTTCGCGGTGATCGATGGTGTCGAGTTGGACCTGCATCCGGTCAATGTGGCCACGATTGGGGAACTCGAACAGTACTGCTATCACGTCGCCGGCGCGGTCGGACTGTGCTGCATTCACGTCTGGGGTTTTCGAGACGATCCCGCCGTCAGGCAACTGGCGATCGACTGCGGCTTCGCCCTGCAACTGACCAACATTTTGAGAGACCTCGCCGAGGACGCCGATCGCGGGCGAATCTACCTGCCGCGCGAAGACCTCGAACGCTTCGGTTACTCGGCTGACGACCTGCGTCGTCGAGTGAGAGATCAGCGATTTCGAGACCTCATGCAATTTGAGGTCGATCGCGCCAAGACCTACTACGCGCGCGGCGAGCGGTTGTTCGATTATCTCGAACCGCCGGGCAAGCCGATCCTGCGGGCGATGCTCGACATTTACGGCGGCCTGCTGCGTGAGATCGAACGCCGCGACTTTGACGTTTTCTCGCGGCGGGTCTCATTGCCGAAGTGGAAGAAGCTGTGGTACGCCGGTCGAGCAGTCTTGAGGCAGCGACTTGGTCGGATGTCGTGAGACAAACCATGTGCGGTCTTGGTGAGCCGGGTGGCGTCAGCCCAATGGCACTCACTTTACTAACCCGCAGCGCCAGCAAGGGCGATGACAAGAGGCGTTTTCCTTTGTTTCCCTCGCTGACACTTCGGGTTGCTGGGGGTAAAGCGAGTGCCATTGGGCGTCAGCCCCCGGACTCTTCATGACACATGGCAGGAGTCCGGGGGCTGACGCCGGCTTTGCACAAAAAATGTAGGGTGGGCACTGCCCACCACAAACGACGGTGGAATGGTGGGCACTGCCCACCCTACATGAAGTATGCAACCTGATTATTTGTGCAAAGCTGCTGACGCCACCCGGCTCACCAGGAATGACTGATCGACGACCGCGTGACTAATTTATGAAGTGAGCCGGAAATTTATGAAGTGACCCGGACGCTGCTGAGCGTCCGGGTCACTTGGTTCTCACCACTTGGTTCTCATCGGACGATCATGGTGATCATTCGATTCCGGCGGGCGTTGCGAACTGGACCGGGTTGGCCACAAACGTGTCGTGCGCCTCTTCAGAGCCGAACAGGTACAGCCGGCCCTTGAACCACGCGGCGTGGTCGAGTGAACCTTCGACGACATCCTTGTCGCGAGTCAGTGCCACGACATCGGCACCATACGCGGCGGGGGCATACACGGAGGGATCTTCGTCAAACTTGGCTTTGGCCTCCGCCGTGGCGAAGTGGAACTTTTGGCCGCGGTGCGTGGAGTGGAAGTCGGGCGTGGCATCGACCAGCTCTCGCTCATCGTGCAGTGTGACGGGACAGAATCCCTTGAGGCCCTTCATGCCGCCTCGTTCGCGAATCTTCAGCATCTTGTCGCGAGTCACCTCGTCCTCGATCCCCTCCAAAGCGAGAATGTCGAGTGCGGGCAGCGCGAGCTTCGGTGCCTCCTCAGCGATCGTCGGCTGTGGTTCGAGTGACGGCAGAATGCCGAGCTTTCGCAGCTCATCGGCAAACGGGTCGTTGGAGGTGTCCGTTCCCTGCGGTGCGGCGGGCTTCGATCCGTTGGCCGTTTCTGCGGTGGATGCCGACGGTGTCTTGGGCTCGTCATCCAACGTCAACCCGGTGAACGGGCCGACACTCTCTTCATCCGCGACATTCTCTGACTTCTCTGTGAACGGGTTCCCCAAATTGTCGTTGCCGACGGGCTTGGGTAGCACGAATTCTTGGTCGTTGTCAGGCGCTGCGGCGAGCTGCGGCGAGGTCAACTGCGGCTGAGACAGCAGTGGTGGCAGTGAGGTTGGCGTCGCAGCGCCCGGTCCTGCGAGTTCCGCTCCAAACTCGGAGATCGGCGACGGCGGGATCTCGTTGAATGTCGCCACCGGTTGCGTCGGGACGCTGGACAAGGCGGGAGTCGTTCGACCGTTCTGCAGGTCCGGCTGCTGAAACACGGGCGATACCGCGTTGCCTGACACCGCCGGGCGTTGTGTCATCGAGTTCGTCGAGAAGCCCTGCTGAACCGGAGCCTGGCCCGTGCGAATCTGTGCCGGTTGGTATTCGTATGGTCGCGCCGCCATCGCCTTGGTCGTGGGCGGAGTCGGTGCCACGTTCGATTGATAGTTCGGGGGAGCCGCCGTCGCCTTCGGTTCCTTGTTTCCCGGCATCAACTTCTTGAAGAAACCCGTGACCGGATTCTTGCTCGGTGATGGTGGCGAGGCCAGCGGTGCGCTGGCCGGTGACGGCATGGCCCGCGAGCCACTCGACAGCGCCGGGTTCATCTGGCCACTCTTGGAATGAATCGCCTGAGTTCTTTGTTGTGCCGCAGTGGCGGGAGTCGCCGCAGCGGCCGGCTGGGCGCTGGCCGGTGCCTCGGCCGGAGTTCCACCCGTCGGAACGGGTTGGATGGTTTGCAGGTCGGGCATCTCGCGCCCGTCCTTTTCATACAGCAGTTCGAGTTGTTTCATCACCTCGGATTTTTGACCCGAGCCTGTGGCCGCCACAGACTGAGAATCCGAGACCGTTTGAATCGCCGCGGCCTTGGCCTCGGGTACCGGCAGCAATCGCGGAGGCTCCGTCGCCACGGCCGTGCTGACTTTGACCGTCGGCTTCTTCGCATTCGTGCCGAACAACAGCCTGCCGTCGGCCCAGGCAGATTGATCCGGCCCGAACATTCCCAGAGCCGTCGGAACTCCGATCGCAGCGGCTCCCAGCAACCACATTTTCAGGTTGGCATGGCTTCGTTGATTCATCGCGTTCTCTCCCTTGAGGACGTGAACAAGCCACGTCTGATCCCGTGGTGAATGTCTGCGGCCGCTACGGCGGAACTCGCCGATTTGCAGCTCGCCCCCGTTG
The DNA here is from genome assembly GCA_043738825.1 of Schlesneria sp. Classification (GTDB taxonomy): domain Bacteria; phylum Planctomycetota; class Planctomycetia; order Planctomycetales; family Planctomycetaceae; genus Schlesneria. Next base: position 3,518 of record JAYUFF010001012.1, on the reverse strand, counting down.
TCAGGAGCGAGCGGCACCGTCGACACACCGACTCACTTCGTTCGGGTATCTCATCGTCGCAACGGTTGTTCGACGTGTGACGGTTCTGCTGGCTATAGGACAGATTCCGGTTGTGTCGATCAGTTCTCCCGCACGACCGGAACAACAAACAGAGTCTCCGCAGTCACCGCAAATTGACGCGACCTCGGGGCGAGACCGAACTGGATTGCAAGTTGCTGGTAGTCTGGACCCCTTGGTCCGGACGAGACCACGAGCGGACCAAGGGGTCCGTTCCACGGTTCAAACTTCAGCGACCTTCGGCCGCGAAAAGATCGGCGAGTCTGCGGCAAGTGGCGCGAGACCGTGTGCCCGACGCTTCGACTTGAAACAAGCGTGAGTCTGGGCTGGTGATCTCGATGCGGATCGTGAGGACATCTCGCGGCAGCAGGTGAGCGACTCGATCGGCCCATTCGACGAGCGCGATTCCGTCGGGAGCGAACAATTCATCGAGACCCAGATCGAGAAACTCATCGGGATGCCGCAAGCGATAGGTGTCGCAGTGACGCAACGAGACTCGACCGGCATATTCCTGAACGAGCGTGAACGTGGGGCTGGTGACTTCACCGGACGGAACATCGAGCGCGGTGGCGAGGGCTTGCACCAGTCGCGTCTTCCCCGCGCCGAGGTCTCCCACCAAGGCCACGATGGCTCCCGGTGGCAGCACCTGCGCGAGCCGCCTGCCAAACTCGCACGTGTCCTCCTCCGAGTCGGCGGCGAGATGCAGTTGGCTGTCATCGCGATGTTGAACGGTCAGCATGAGGCCTCGTCATACGTTGGTCACTGAACCGGATGAGCCGTCAGATTTCAAACACGACGAACACGGTGATCTTGAGGAGCCGAACACGCAACTCAGCGGAAGAGATTTGACCACGGATGGCACGGATGGGCACAGATAAAACAGATGAAGCGGGAGACGATTTTCTCTGCTTCGGCGAGGATGCTCACGCACCCGAGAACGCGCAGATGTGGCCATGCGAACGGAATGCGGTGGCCAAGGGTGACGGAGCCTCCCGACACACGATCTTGTGGCCCAGAGCAAATCTTCCCGCTAAATCTTCCATTTGCTTTACAACTGACTTCCTCGTAACTAGAGTCTCGCCACGCTTGAGGATGACCTTGAAAGTTGTGTTTGGAATGCAACCGATTGGTCCATCGAACGACGCTCGGTTCGGTTGGTTTTCTCGATGACGACCGGTTGGTTTTCTCGATGACAATCGACTGCCAGCACCTGAAGGATTCGGGTGGAGATTGCTGAATGGATTCGCTTCGATCGCGTCGGTTTGGTGTTGATGGCCTCATTTCTTTTCATCGTCTCTGCGACGATCATCTCGTCCGTTTTTTCGGCGAGTTGTTCTGTTCGGGTGGTTCCCGTCGGTTCGCTTGATTGAGGGGGGCGCGTCGCGCCCGGGCGGTCCAGGTTGACGGGTGGTTCTTCGGTCTGCGCACACGGATGTGCCTCGATTCTGAAAAGGGAAGTTCATGCAGAAGAAACCGATCATCGGCATCAATGGCGACTTTCGACCCGGCCGCAAGGATTCGATCGCGTTGAGCTGGTTCAACACCGGCTACTACGACTCGATCACGGCGGCAGGGGGACTGCCGATGATGTTGCCGCCGTATGCGTCCGACGACGATTTGAAGCAGGCCCTGCGCAACTGCGATGGTGTGGTGCTATCGGGATGCTCGATGGATCTCGATCCCATACGACTGGGAATGGAACCTCACCCGCATACGCGGCCGATGCCTCCGCGTCGCGAAGACTTTGACCGCCGGATGGCCAAGCTGGCGGTCGAGATGCGGTTGCCCATCGTGGCCATTGGTTCGGGGATGCAGACGCTGAACGTCGTTTGCGGCGGCACGATCTGGCAGCACGTGCCCGAACAAGTGACCAAGGCCCTGCACCACCGCGATCCGGTCGAGCGACACAATCGCCACATCATCAACATCGTCGAGGGAACCCGCTGCTGGGAGATCTACGGTCCGGGCGAGATTCGCGTCAACAGCGATCACCACATGGCCGTCAATCAACTCGCGCCGTTCTTCAAGGCGGCGGCGCATGCTCCCGACGGCGTGATCGAGTGCTACGAGTCGGTCGAAGACGACTGGTTCTGCGTCGGTGTGCAGTGGCATCCCGAAGACGAAACCTCATCGGCACTCGACATGCAGATTTTCCAGGAGTTCATGACCGCGTGCGGCTGTTCGACTCCTCAAATCCTCCAAATGCCCGTCCGCGCCGCCGCCTAACCCGACGCAGTCGGTTTGTGCTCGGCTGAAGTCCGGCTTAGCTTTGTTAGCCGGACTTCTCTCTGGGAGATGGCCGTGCGGAGAGAAGTCCGGCTTTCGGAAAAGCCGGACTTCAGGACGGTTATACGGTCTTGAGACGCACCCCGGTTGCTTTGAGCGGCCGGGGTGCTGTCGTTTCCCGTCGTTTCGAGTTCGTCGTTCCGTCCGCAGACTTTTGCTATCTTGTCGCGGCTGCCCGGAGATGACCTCGTGGCGGGCATGAGTTTCTTCCAGCGACGACCTCAGTGAGGATGGGCAACGTGGCGTTGATCGTGCAGAAGTTTGGTGGCTCCAGCGTGGCGGATGCTTCACGAATCATGGCGGCGGCTCAGCGCGCGGTCGATGCGAAGCGCGCGGGCAATCAGGTGGTGATGGTCATCAGCGCGCGAGGCGACAAGACCGACGAACTGATCGACCTCGCAAAACAGATCAGTGACCACCCGCCTTTACGCGAAATGGACATGCTGCTGGCCACCGGTGAACAGGAATCGGTGGCTCTCGTCGCGATGGCCGTTCAGGCACTGGGCGAACCGGCAATCAGTCTGACCGGCTACCAGATCGGCATCCTCACGGATTCGACGTACACGAAGGCTCGCATCCGCCGGATTCAAACGGATCGGATGCGAAAGGCACTCGACGAGGGCAAGATCGTCGTAGCCGCCGGATTCCAAGGGATCGACGACGACTTCAACATCACGACGCTCGGTCGAGGCGGCAGTGACACCACCGCCACAGCATTGGCCGCCGTGTTGCAGGCCGATGTCTGCGAGATCTACACCGACGTCGATGGCATCTATACGACCGACCCGCGTCTCATCAAGACGGCTCGCAAGATGAACCGCATCTCTTACGACGAGATGCTGGAGCTGACGAGTCTTGGCGGCGGCAAGATGCACTCGCGCTCGATCGAGTTCGCCAAGAAGTATCGCGTGCCGTTGCTCGTTCGACCGGCGTACTCGAACGGTGAGGGAACACTGATCGCGCCGTATCAGGATGAGAAAGTGCCGATGGTGACGAGCGTGGCACTCGTAAAAAGCGAAGCCATTGTCGCGCTCAGGGGACTTCCTGATCGGCCCGGTGTGTTGGCCGCCCTGTTTGGCAAGATGGCCGAGCGGAAGATCCCGATCGACATGGTGATTCAAGACGTGGCGGCCGGTGCCGTCGCCGCCGTCTCGTTCACCGTGCCGCAGGATGAT
>JAYUFF010001011.1:0-3389 GCA_043738825.1 Schlesneria sp. | reverse complement strand
CACGTCGAAGCTCCGTGACCGTGGCACTCAATTACCCATATCCAACAAGGCGATGGCCCTGGCGATTGGTGACGCCTCGGCATTTGGCGGCCAGACCGCAGCGTCTTCGTCCAAAGGGCGCACTGCCGGTTGGAGGCTCATCCACATGACCGGGTTGTCTGGCCACCTAGGGAATATCTGAACGGACTCAGGGTCTGTCTTTTCAAGTGGTTGTGTGGACGAGTCGGGTTTGGAAAGAGAGGTGTTCCCATGCGGATGCGACGACTGTTGTTTGGCGGCATTCTGATGACCTGTGTGTTGGCGGTGGCGGTTGAGCAGCAGAGACCGCTCGAAGGATGCGCCCCCGCGCCACAGCGGGGGCAATGGGTCGATATCCGGGACGAGTCGGCCCTCATCATCTGGGATGCCGAGACGAAGACCGAGCACTTCATCCGGCGGGCGAGCTTCGAGACGGCGGCCGCTGATTTTGGGTTCCTTGTCCCGACGCCAACTCAACCCGAGTTGGGTGAGGCCGATGATCGCGTGTTTGAATCGCTCGGCCAGAAGACGGCGGTGCGGCATGTCTATCAGGAGAAGATCGAGACGGTGTTCGGTTTCGGGTCGGTGCTGCCTGGGGCACGTTGGGACAAGTCGGTCGCCGGAGCGGCACCTGCACCGAACGCGATGCCGCGTGCGGTGGTCGAGGTGCTCGACGAGAAGCAGGTCGCGGGCTTCGATGCAGCGGTGCTGAGGGCCGACGATGCGCAAGCTCTGGCCGAGTGGCTCGACAAGCACGGCTATGAGGCTCGCCCTGCACTGACCGAATGGCTGACGTGGTACGTCGAGAACAAGTGGATCATCACCGCCTTCAAAATGACGAAGGGAGAACGCCCGACGTTCGAGGCCAAGTCGGTGCGGATGACGTTCAAAACCGACAGAGCCTTCTATCCGTATCGCGAACCGGCCGACATGCGAAACCCCAGCGGACAAGGCTCGCGCGCGCTGCGAGTCTTCGTCCTCTCGGACCAGCGCTACGAAGGGGCGTTGGGCGAGTCGGGCCTGTGGCCCGGAGAGGCTCAATGGGCGAACGACATCTCGAATTCGGTCAGTTGGCTCGCTGGTGGCCTCAAGCTGGATGAGACCGATTACGCCAACATCTTGGAGCGAACGAAGTACCTCACCGAATTCGAAGACCGTTCGTTCCCGAGACCCGGTACCGACGAAGTCTATTTCCGCCCGGCGACCGATCAATCGACAAAAGAACGCCCGCCGATCATTCACACCGCGACGGTCATCCAATACTGGCCCGGCCCGTGGGGAGCGGTCGTTCTGGTCATTGGTATCCCGCTGACGGTGGGAGTGGCCATCGGTTGGAGGCTGCGTCGGCGAACGGTCGCGTAAAGACTCGCGGGTTTGCTGGCCGCACGCACTGTTCTCCGATGTCTTCAGGCGAGCCGGGTGCCGTGAGGGGCTTTGCCTAACAAATACGGCGGCTCACAAAATGTAGGGTGGGCATTGCCCACCACAATCGTTGGTGGAATGGTGGGCAGTGCCCACCCTACAGGAAGTGCTCGACCCGATTTTTTGTGCAAAGCCCCTCACGGCACCCGGCTCGCCAAGAGAATTGAATTGACGGTTGCACGATACCGACCGGCGATGTGAGATGGCGGCTGTTGAGGCGACTCGCGCGAACGGTGCGAGTCGTCATCTCTGCTGACTTCTCACTCTGCCGTCACTCTATCGGGAGTCTGACCGTGCGACGAATGGTTTCGAGCGCGTTGTTTGTCTGGTTCGGACTGTTCATCGTTTTGACTGGCTACGGCGCTCCGCCCGAATTGCCCGATGGGACTGATGCCGCTACCAAGCGAATCGCCACCTTCAAGGTTCCCGACGGGATGAAGGTCGAGTTGTTTGCGGCCGAGCCGAGGCTGGCGTCTCCCGTGGCGATCGGTCTCGATGAGCGGAACCGCGTCTTCGTGGCCGAAGAGTACCGCTTCAATCTCGGCACCGAAGAGAACCGGACGAGGCCGTTTCTGCTCGATGACGACCTGCAACTTCAAACGCTCGACGACCGGCTGAAGATGTACGAGAAGTTCGCCTCAAAATTTGAGGGCGGGATGGACTGGTTTCGCAAGGTGGCGGATCAGGTTCGTCTCGTCGAGGACACCGATGGCGATGGCAAAGCAGATCGCTCGACGGTCTTCGCCCCCGACTTCAACGGGACGCTGGATGGTCTTGCGGCGGGAGTCATGGCGACGGATGGCGACATCTACTTCACGTGCATTCCCAATCTGTGGCGGTTGCGAGACACCAACGGCGACGGCGTGGCCGATGAGCGGACGATCATTCACACCGGCTTCGGCGTCAACGCGGGGTTTCTCGGTCACGACCTGCATGGCCTCTGCTGGGGGCCGGATGGCAAGCTGTACTTCTCGGTCGGCGATCGCGGCTTTCACGTGACGACGCGCGAGGGCCAAGTCCTGCACGGCCCGCGCACGGGAGCCGTCTTCCGCTGTTATCCCGACGGCAGTGAACTCGAAGTCGTGATGCGGGGATTGCGGAACCCTCAGGAAATCGCGTTCGATCAATTCGGCAACCTCTTCGCCGCCGACAACAACTGCGACAAGGGCGACCACTCGCGCCTGGTCTACGTTCTCGAAGGAAGCGACGCCGGTTGGAACATGGCGTATCAGTCGATCCCCGAGCCGTACCTCACCGGCCCGTGGCATGCGGAGAAGATGTGGCATTTGTGGGAGAGTCGAGTGCGTAGAGACGAGAGTCGAGAGCCAGAGAAAAGAGAAGGAAACGAGGCGGCTTCTGGCTCTCGACTCTTGTCTCTCGACCCTCAGACTCCTCAGTGGGTGCTGCCTCCCGTCGGCAAGCTCGGAGCCGGGCCGTCGGGCTTCACATACTATCCGGGAACGGGCCTGCCGCCTCGGTACGACAACCACTTCTTCCTGTGCAACTACACCGGCAACGGAGGGATTGAGTCCTTCAGCATCCAGCCGCGCGGAGCCGGGTTTGAGATCGTGGACGAACACGACTTCATGAAGCCCATTTCGGCGACCGATTGCGAGTTTGGATACGACGGGAAGTTGTACGTCTCCGACTTCGTGAACCTGATCTGGAACGGCGGTTCTTCGGGAGGACGGATTTACACGCTGTTTGACACGAAGCACGTCCACGACCCTGTGGTGAAGCAGACTGCTGAACTCTTCCGTAACGGCTTCAAGCAACTCTCGCCCGAGAAGCTGACTGAACTGCTGAGCCATCCCGACCTGCGAGTCCGCCAGCGAGCGCAGTTCGCTCTAGCCGAGCGTGGTCTCGAATCGGTTCGGCACTTCCAGACAACGCTCGCGACATCGACCAACCGCTTCGCGCGGCTGCACGCCTTGTGGGGCTTGGGGCAG
>JAYUFF010001010.1:0-3390 GCA_043738825.1 Schlesneria sp. | reverse complement strand
TTCGACGTGGCCGTGCGAGGGAGTGAAGGCTGTTTCCCACTCTCACGGCCACGTCGAAGCTCCGTGACCGTGGCACCCAATACCCCGGATTCAACAAGGCGATGGCCCTGCAAATCCCTCGGCAGTGTATTGCACAATGCTCCGCCTCTTGGGAGCATCCAACACCCTTGTGCGGGTTGGCTGAGGTGTGTCTTCAGTGAGCGGACCTGACAAAGCTGACATCGGCGAGACATTTTTCTTGCCTAAAACAGTTTCTCTTGGTGACAATTCGCCGAGTTACTCAACCGAGTCTTGAAGTGTGTGACAATTTTGGGGCGACACTATGCTGAATCGACGACTCCGTTCTTCCTTGCAGGTCCGTTCGACGTGGCTGCAGTCTTGGCATCTCTCGTGCTGGTGTCTCACGGCCGGTCTCGTCTACTCGGCTTGTGCCGTTGAGACAGTGAACGCGCAGTCGTGGCAGAAGTTGACGACGCCAGCCACAGGCCGAAAACCAAACTCGCAGCCACAAGTGAGGCTGGCCCCGTCTGCAGTCGCCGCCGCAGCCGCAGTAACCACTCCTTTCCCACTGGCCAGCACCTTCAAATTGCACAGTCGTCCGCAGGCTGCGATGAGGATTTACTTGGATTTCGACGGACATGTGACGCAGCATACGCCTTGGAATGGCGTTTTTTCGCTGGCGACGGATAACACTTCCAAGATTTGGACAACCGCGTACAGTTTGGACGCTGACCCCTTGTTCTCCGATGTGGAATTGGCAGCCATTCAGAATATGTGGCAGAGAGTTTCTGAGTGTTTCTCGCCGTTTCATGTGGACGTGACGACTGAAGAACCACCCGTCAGCGACTTGATCAACACGGGCGCGGGCGATGCCCGTTGGGGAGTCCGTGTCCTGATCGGAGATTCGTTTCCATCACCGGCACCCGGCGCGGGTGGTGTCGCGTTCCTCGGAGCGTTCGGAGCGCAGGTTGGCACCGGTGTAGACATCCCCTGCTTCGTGTTCAGCACAGTCCAGGGAAACGACAATTTCGTGATTGGTTACGACTGTGTTCACGAAACGGGACATACGCTCGGACTAAACCATGACGGTTTGTTACCAGACGCAACATTCGCCACGTACTATGTTGGCCACGGTACTGGACCGACGGGATGGGCACCGTTCATGGGGGCTGGCTACGGTAAGAGCTTGATCCAATGGAGTCAGGGTGAGTATGTTTTGGCGAACAACTATGAAGATGATCTGGCCATCATTACCACTCAAAACGGTTTCACCTATCGCGCCGATGACTACGCGAATAATGCTGCAACGGCGACCGCTATCGCGGGTACTGGCGGTGCCACTGTGTTCAACATCAACCAGGCCGGCGTGATTGAGCGCCGCACAGATACAGATTGGTTCAAGCTTGTTGCCAAGACGGGAACAATCAGTCTGAGTGCTGTTGGTGCCCCAATTCAAACGATGCTCGACATTCAACTGGATTTGTACGACGCCAGCGGAAAATTGATCGCCAGCGACAATCCGCGAAACGATGTGACCGCATCGATCACTCAAAGTGTGGTGGCGGGCACGTACTATGCGAAGATCGACGGCGTCGGTCTCCCCGACGCGAGAATCGGCTATACCGACTACGGCAGTCTTGGCCAATACACTCTCACCGGAACGTACGTCGTTGGGTCGAGTCCACCAACAGCGTCTGTCGTCATCGCCTCATTCAGTGCCGGCACGCTGACGCTCACCGGCGACACGTTTGGAAACAGTGTGAGCATCGTCAGGAATGGTGCTAATTTGAAGGTCGAGGGAGGCGGTGGGACGAAGATCAAGGTTGGCAGCACGACGGTAACGTCTTATTTGTTCGCCGTCGGGTCGGGTGCCATTTCATTGAATGTCGATTTGAAGGATGGCAACGACATCCTGTCCGTGGATAGCGTGCAGTTGCTGAATGCGAAGTTTGAGATGGGGCCTGGAGCGGATAATCTCTCAATCAAAAACTCGCCCGCCTCAGTCATGACGATCAACGCCGACTCATCCGCTGCAAACGTGGCGGGAGCGGATGTGGTGCTGATTCAAAGTTCGAACATTTCGACCTCGCTGACGTGTAATCTGGGCCCGTTCGATGACACGTTTTCGCTCTCCGCCAGCACGGTCAAAAAACTGACCCTGCAGATGGGAACGGGAAACGACACCGCCACGCTGTTCATGGATACTCTGACCGACCTGACCGTGGATGGTGGTGATGGAACCGATAAACTCTACCGAACGACGAGCACCGTGACCAACACCCCAACGATCTCGAACGTCGAGATTCCGTTAGTGCCATAGTCCGACCTGATTTGGCACGGGACACGCACCAGTTCCAGCGAGACTCACCCAGCCCCGATCTGCCTGTCAGGTCGGGGCTGGGTGCTTTCCGGGAAAGTCCCACAGCTCGGTCGTGGATCAGTTTGAGTGGCCGGCGCTGAGTCCTCTGTACAGACCGGGGACAGGGGTCACACCTTCGGCGAGACTGGCGATTTCCATTTGGGGGGACGTTGGTTTGGGGGGACGTTGGTCTGGTTTGGAAAGTGTCGAGTGCCAGGCCTGTTCGTGAAGAGTTTGTGACGTTGTCGGTTGAGGAGGGTGCGCATGTTCGGGAGTTGTGCCGTCGGTTGGGGGGTGAGTCTCAAGACCGGGTACAAGTGGCTGGCGCGGTTTCGCGCGGGAGGGTTGGCGGGCCGTTCGCGGCGGTCGGCGGTTGCGCCGGGTGAGACCTCGGCCGAGAGGGTCGGTTTGATTGTGGCGTTGCGTGCGAAGCATCCCGCCTGGGGCGGGCGGAAGTGGAAGCGCCGGCTGAAGGATCTGGGGCCGGCGGGAGTTCCGGTCGCGAGCACCCTCACCGGCGTTCTGCGTTCCGCCGCTACGGGATGCCGCGTCGAATGCTGATGGACAACGGCGCACCGTGGGGCGATGCGGAAGATCAGCCGTGGACGCGTCTGACCGTCTGGTTGATGCCGGTGGGCGTGTCGGTCTCGCACGGCCGGGCGGTCCCCCGCAGACTCAGGGGACAGCGGAGCGGCTTCCTCGCACTCGTGTCAAATCAGCCGCTGGGCGCTGGCCCACGGTTTGATTTCGCTAAACTGCGGGCCAGCGCCCAACGGCTGATGTTTGCGTTCCAACACGAATGGCGGAAAGCCCAAAAACATGGCCCGAGGGACCGCCTTGTTCGCCACGCTCACAAGGCGGTCCCCCGGGCTGTGATCCCGGCCGCATCAACCCGTGACCCCGGTCCCCGGTCCAAACAGTCCCCGATGGGTGTGGGAGAAACGCCGAGCTTGACCACGGCTCCATCAAGATTGAAGTTGCACAGAATGTAGGGTGGGACCAGCGGCGCTGCGCCGGCCCACCAGCAATTC
>JAYUFF010001009.1:0-8976 GCA_043738825.1 Schlesneria sp. | reverse complement strand
TGCCGTGGAAGTGGGCGCACTTGACCTCGGAGGAGATGCGAAACCGCTGCGGTTGCCGGCCGAAGAGCAGCACGGCGGCATGGCTCAGACCGCCCGTGGCCAGCAGGTTGAGGTGCGTCAGCAATTCCTCCGGGCTGGCCATTTCACTGAGGGGAAAACCTCGCTCACGGCGGGCGTCGCGGATGAAATTCGCCATGCGTTCCGGGTCGAGATCGGCCAGCGTCGCGCCGGGGCAGGGGGCGGCGTCGAAGGGGCCGTGGCGGATCAATTCCCGCGATTCGAGAAAATGAACCAGCGCGGCGTAGACCCCGGTGATGAGTTCGGGCGGGCTGGTGAAGCGGCGGCGGACGAGTTCGTGGCCGGCTTGCCGGATGAGAGCCTGCATCATTGGGTGACGGGTTTGGTCGTCGGCTCCCTTGATGAAGATCAGGCGGTGTTTGTGCCGCGCGGTGGCGAGGTCGAACTCCCGCTGGGTCGGTGAAACGCCCCCAGCGTCCACGAATCCATATTCGTCGCCGAAGAGTCCGAGGTACACGTCGCAGCGCCCGACCTCGTCGAGATACACGTCGTCGGTTCGGCGGTCGGCGGCGGGCATGTCTTCAAAGAGGATCGGCTCAAAGAAGCGCCGCAGGAGCGGATCGCCGCGCAGATAGTCGCGCAACGCGGCTCGCTCCTGGGCAAACTCTTTCTGCACGCTGCTGATGAAGAGACGAAGCATGGCGAAGGTTTCAGGCGACGAGTTGTTGGTTGAGTTCATCGAGCAGCTTGGGCAGTTGCTCGCCAAAGAGTTGGTGCGCTTTGCCCAAGCCGCCGCGCTGGCTGAACGGGGAGTAATCAAAATCGTCCGGCTCGATGCTCAGGCTGGTGGCGATGTGGTCGCGGATGAGGTTGAGCCAGGCGAGTTGCTCAGGCGTGAAGACCGCGCCGGACTGGGCCTTGTCCGTGAGCCATTCGTGGAACCGTTCGGACACGGAATCGGCGAAGGGGGCGAGCACGGGTTGTTGCTGAAGCGCAAAGCGGACGAGAGCGACGAGGTCGGCAAAGCGTCCCGCCTGCGAACGGCCTTTGACCTTGCTCGGCTCAGTGACGGCGAAGGCGTCCCACAGTCGGTCCTCGGTCCACGCGGCGTGGTTGTCTCGGAGTTTCTGTTCCAGTTCCTTGAGCATCAGTTCGGTGAGGCGTTGTTTGAACGGGCGGCTGTAGAGAATCTGGAGGGCGTCAATCTCGGTCTGATGCTGCGCGAGGTAGTCGCGGAAAGCTTGGACGAGACCGGCGGCTTTCGCCTTCGCAGCGGCGTCGAAACCTTGGCTCAACACTTCGTCGGGCGTGTAGATGTCGATCGTTTGCTCGGTTTCCTTTTTCAGCTTTTCGAGCGTCTCACGCAGGGCCGGTTTGTCGAACGGGGCGCAGGCTTCGGTGATGAGTTGTTGGCGTGTGGATTCAAGAACCTCCGGCGCGACGAACTGCGGATCAGCATCAGGCTGGCCGGTGGCGCGTTCGGCAATCGCGTCGGGGTCGTAAGCACGGAGCAGCGCACCGGCGAGCGTGGCCGGACTGTGTCCGCCAGAGACTGCCGCGATTTGCTGACGCTGCTTGGGTTCCAGCTCACGGTCGAGCCTGGCGAGTCGCGCGGCCAGAGTCGTGAGCGTGTCTTCATCGCGGCCACCCGGAAAGATCACGCGCTGAAGGAGTGTCTTGAGCGGCACGGTCGGCTGGCGATCGAGCGGGCGAGACTCGGTCTTGTCGCTCTCACACACGCCCACGGCATCGACGATGACGAAGTGCGTCTTGGCGCGGGCGTCTTCGCCGGAGACCGATTGCAGATCGGTGGGCGAAAGGACGCGCGTGCCTCGTCCTTTCATCTGCTCAAAATAAACGCGGCTGCGCACGTCGCGCAGAAAGATCAGGACTTCCAGCGGCTTGATGTCGGTGCCGGTGGCGATCATGTCCACGGTCACGGCAATGCGAAGCGTGGGTGAGAGGCAGAACTCCTTGATGAGTTCCTTGGACTTCGCGGGCTTGCCGGTGACGGGGTGCTTGGCCTGGTAGGTGATCTTTTTGCAGAAGTCGTTCCCCTTGCCGAACACTTCGCGGCAGAGGTGGACGATGTCTTCCGCGTGAGAATCGTCCTTGGCAAAGATGAGCGTCTTGGGGACGAGCGTCCGGCCGGGGAACAGTTCGGTGAAGACGGCGTCGCGGTAAGTACACAAGACGGTGCGAATCTGGTCGGGCACGACGACGGAGCGGTCGAGGTCGGCGGGGGTGTAATCGAGATCGTCGGCGAGTACGGCCTGCCGTGCTCGACGGGACGCCTTGCTACGGTGGTCAATCAGAAAGCCCTTCTCGACCTTGCCACCCTGTTCGGTGACGCGGGTTTTGATGCGATACACGTCGTAGCCGACATTCACGCCATCGACGACGGCACGCTCGTGGTTGTATTCCGCGACACGGTTCTGGCCGAAGTAGGCAATGGTCTGTGGCGCAGGCGTGGCGGTGAGACCAACGAGAAAACCGTCGAAGTATTCGAGCACCTGCCGCCACAGGTTGTAGATCGAACGGTGGCACTCATCGGTGACGATGAAGTCGAACTTCTCGATCGGCACTGTGGCGTTGTAGGCCACGTCGCGGGTGCGCGTGCTGCCGAGAGCGGCGGCCAACTCCGCACCGGAGAGGTCGTCCGCGCCTTCGGCGAGGTCTTCGCCACGCAGGATCGAGTAGAGCCGCTGGATGGTGCAAATGGTGACTCGGCAAACATCGTCGATGTTCGGCGAAGTGAGATGCTGGACGTTGTACAGTTCGGTGAAGAGGCGGCCGGTTTCGGGCGTGCGGTAAGCGTGGAACTCATCGCGGGCCTGCTCGCCGAGATTGGCTCGGTCCACCAGAAAGAGAATGCGGCGCGCCTTGGCGTACTTGATGAGCCGATAGGTGAAGGCGCAGGCTGTAAATGTTTTGCCCGCTCCGGTCGCCATGTGAATGAGAGCTCGCGGCCGGTTTTCGGCAAAGGATTTTTCCAGACCGGTGATGGCTTCAATCTGACAATCGCGCATGCCGTTAGTCGCGAGCGGATGCGCGGTCGGCATCTGTGCGAGACGGCGACGGAGCGTATCGGACTCCGCCGCCCAATCGGCCAGAGTCTCGGGGCGATGAAAAGCAAACACCCGGCGCGAGCGTGTGTCGGGATCGCGCGCGTCGCGGAAGAGGGTCTCCACGCCGGTCGATTCGTAAGCGAACGGAAGTTGTCCGGTCATTCCGTTGGCGAGGAGCGCCGGAAGACTCGTCGCATAGCGGCCGGACTGGTCGGCGACACCGGAGAGCCTGGCACCTTCCTTCTTGGCTTCAATCACACCGAGGGCCTCGCGATCGACGAGGAGCAAGTAATCGCAAGGGCCGGTCTTGAGCGGAACTTCACGGAGCGCAACGCCACGTGCGACCGAGAAATCCACCGCCTTGAAATCCTGAACGACCCAGCCGCACGCCACGAGTTGTGCGTCAATCTGCTGGCGGGCGAGTTGTTCGGGAGTCAGTTCAGGCATGAAGCGTCCGATTCATGCTGCCGTTGATTGGGTAGAGCGTTGTCACACCTTGATCTTGGTGTAGCCACGCTCGCCAGAGTGTGGGGTAAATCCAGCGTCTCGCCCACGTTTTGGCGAACGTGGCTACGACAACAACTCCAATTCTTAGGTGTGGCGAAGCAGTCGAGCCTGTCACCCATCGGCCAGAGTTTGGCTTCCAAGCCGAGACTGGCGGCGCTGCCGTTCGAGGCACTGTCACTTGCCGTCTTCTTCTTCGCCATTTTGGTTCGCGGTGGTGTCGTTTCAGTGGTGCAGAATGAGGCGGGCAGCATACGAAGCAAGCCGCAGCCATTCCAACCACTATTGCTGGCCCGTGGATCTGGTCGGTCGATGCTCGATCAAAGAACAAACCCCGGCACATTGAACGACGGAGTCAACTTGCAAACGCCGGATGCACTGGTCGGCGTCAGCCGCCGATGTTTCAGGCCTGCATGCGGCTTTGCCCAAAACATCCGGCCGGACACAAATTGTCGGGTGGGCTGTGCCCACCAACGCCCGACCGATTGTGGTGGGCACAGCCCACCCTACGGTTTTTGGGCACAGCGACAGGTGGATAGCACGGAGGGCACAGCCGGTACTCGGATGAAGCGGTTAGTCCCGCAAACAACGGGGCGAGGACACCGGACTGTGACCACCAATTTACGACGGCAGCCTCTGCGCCCCGCCCCCCGACTTCCGTCTTGACGCATCGAAACCCTTCTTCTACAACCCGCCGCCAATCGAAGGATCATTGCGGTTCGAGGTCATTGTTTGCACCGCGAATCATTCACCGTAGTCTGACTTCTGATCGCGACACTTCTCAACACGATCGACGACCCCCCGATGGCGAATCATTCCGAACTACTCCATCCACCGCATGCAGTTTCGCTGCCATGCCGACAGTCGGCTGTCGGTGTTTCGCCAGTCAGTGTTTCGCCAGTCAGTGTTTCGAGGGCGAGTGTCGCGGGCCTCGTGCTGCTGCTGTCGCTGGTGGCGGGATGCCAGACCACCGGCGGAGACAGGTTCACGTTTCGCAACATGCCACCCGAATTGCTGGCCGTTCGCCGCGAGAACGCTCAAACGCTCGATCTGACTCGGCTGGCGCGAGCCTCCGCCAACAGCGACGTGATCGATCGCGGCGACGTGATCGAAGTGGCGATCTCGGCGGGCCTCGACGAAAAGGACACCGTGAAGCTCCCGGTGCGCGTCAACGACGAAGGGATTGCCACTCTGCCGGAGATCGGCCCCATCGCATTGGCGGGCTTGGAGATGGAAGCGGCCGAAGCGGCGATCGTCTTGGCGTGCGTCGAGCGTCAGTTGTATCGCCGACCGAATGTGACGGTGACCATGAAGCTCCAGCGCGTGAACCGCGTGACCGTCTTCGGCGCGGTGAAGAATCCGAAAGTGTACGAGTTGCCGCGCGGGAGCAGTGATCTCCTGGCGGCGATCGTCGCGGCGGGCGGGTTGGAAAAGGACGCCGGTACGATCGTGGAGATTCGCAGTCCGGATCGGTCCACGGGATCACGACCGGATCCGATTGCTGCGGGTGGGCTTCCGGGGGTCAACACCGTCGGGCTGACAAACGGCTCCACAGATACAGCCGCGACCGACGCGCTCGCCATTGGCTCGACCTCGAGCGGACAAATGCAGACGCTTCGAGTGGACCTCGTCAGCGCCACGAAGTCGGGGACGGGCGGATACCTGCTGCCTGACGGTGCCGTTGTGAGAGTCGAGAGGCGCGATCCCGAGCCGCTGCACGTGATGGGGTTGGTCCGCAAACCGGATCGCTACATGTTCCCGATCGCCGAGGATGTGCGTGTCACCGATGCCATCGCCCTGGCGGGTGGAACCAGCCAATCCGTGTGCGACAAGATCTTTGTCATCCGGCGCAAGCCCAATGGCTCGGATACGGCCGTGGTCCAGGTCAGCCTGCGCGAGGCCAAACGCAACTCAAAGGCGAATCTGCGCCTGGCACCCGGTGACGTGGTGAGCGTCGAACAAACTCCGGCGACCGTCGTGATGGAAGCCCTCAATATCGTCCGGTTCGGAGTTAGCAGTTCGTTGCCATTGTTCTGATCGATCGGCCACGGGTGAGTGACCTCGGTCGTCGCGACGCCCATCATCGGCTTTCAGTCTGCCTGCTGCGGGACAACCATGAGTTCGGACAATCCCTCGTCGATACCGGGCGCTACCCACGGGAATGGCCCCCTCGTCGAAGTGGCTCGTTTCCTGCAGGTCGTGCGGCATCGGATCAGTCTGCTGATCGTCTGTGTCGTGGCGGGCGGCGCACTGGGGGGCGCGTGGTTCACCATGGCCACGCCCACCTACGAATCGAACGCCGAAATCCTGGTGCTCAAGACGGAAGGCAATGTTCTCGAAGGCAAGAATTCCAGCGAACAACGAACCATTCAGGACGTGATGCCCACTTACCAAAAGATTCTGACCAGCGACGCCGTCCTGGAGGGTGCGATCAAGAGGTTGCCGGTTCTGCATCGGATTGACTTGAAGGGAGCTCCGAAGAGCAAGTGGTCCGAAGTGCTCCGCAAAGGGATGTCCGTCTCGTCCACGCGGATGACGAACATCCTGAATGTCAAATACGTTTCCAAGAGTCCGAAGACGGCGGCATTTGTGGTCTCGGCCATTGTCGAGTCGTACCTCGACTTCATGAAGCAAACGCATCGGAGCAGCTCGAAAGAAACGCTCGTGCTGCTGACTCAGGAAAAGGGCGATCTCGAACAGAAACTGTCTGACAAAGAACACGAACTGCTGTCGCTCAAGCGCAGTTCGGAAGTGCTGCTGCAAGGTGGCGACAAGAGCACCAACGTGGTCATCGAGCGAACCGTCAAACTGAACGAGGCCCTCGTCGAGGCTCAGAAGAAGACGCTGGAAGCCCGTGCGTTTCTCAGTTCGCTGTCGCAGGCCTTGCAGAACGGCAGCGACATTTCCCAGTTCATGCAGCAGGCGGGGGCCAATGTTTCGAGCGATCTGCTGCTCAAGACGATGGGGATCAGTTCCGGTGACTCCTATCAGCTCGCACGGTTCGAGGAACAACTGGTCACGGATCGGTCCGAGTTGACGAAGCGACAGCAGACGTACGGTTCGAATCACCCTCTGGTTCGCCAACTGCAAGATCGCATTCAATCGACCGAACGCTGGCTGATCGAGCGGCCGGCGGTGACGGCCGCCGCGATGAAAGAGCTTCGCGAGCGTGAACTGGGACCGCGGCTGTGGCAGATGTCTCAGCAACGTCTGCAACAGGCGGCGGCTCACGAAGCCGCCTTGCGCGCCGATTTCGAGCGAGAGAAGTCGCTGGCCATGAACATGAACAATGACATGGCCAAAATGGAAATTGTCGATCTGGACCTGCGTCGCATGCGCAACTTCTACGATCTGGTGCTCGATCAAATGAAAAAGATCGACATGGGAGCCGACTCGGGACTGCGGATTCGAGTGGTCAGCGAACCGCGTGTGCCGCTGGGCCGAGTCTCGCCGCGATTCTCGACGACGGTGTTGTTGTGCCTGTTTGTCGGCATGGCACTCGGGTTGGGACTGATCTACGTGCTGGACGCCCTCGACGATCGCTTCCGCTCGCCCGACGAACTGCAATGGCAACTCGGGCTGCCGCTGCTGGCCATGATCCGTCGCATGGAACCACTCCCCGGCACCGGCATTGATGCCGTGGTCACGTACCTGCACTCCGACAGCATCGAATCGGAAGCCTTCCGCACGCTGAGAAGCTCGATCACGTTCCTGGCCGAAGACACGCAGCGGCTGGTGGTCACGAGCACCGAGCCGGGCGATGGCAAGACCACGACGCTCGCCAATCTCGCCGTGGCGTTCGCCCAGGCCGGCAAGAAGACACTGCTGATCGACGCCGATTTGCGTCGCCCCGGCATGACGCAACTGCTCGATTTGAAAGGCCCGCGCGGGTTGTCTCAAGTCCTCCGCGACAGCACGCCGCTGGCCGAATGTTGCCTGGAAAACATCTTTCATCTGGGCGTCGAAGGTCTGGACTTCATGCCGTCGGGTCCGCGACCCGCCAATCCGTCCGAACTCCTGTCGAGCGAGCGGTTCAACGACCTGATCGCCTGGGCCGAACAAATCTACGACCAGATTTTGATCGACGCGCCGCCCGTCCTGGCCGTGACCGACCCGGCCATCATCGGTCGCATGGTCGATGGCGCGGTGGTCGTGGTGCGCCCCGACAAGAACCGCCGCAAAATGGTGACGCGCGCGATTGACTCGTTCCGCGCTACGGGTGTCAAGGTTCTCGGGATCGTCGTCAACCATCTGGCCACCGGCCCGAATTCCGAATACGGCTACGGTTATGGTTACGGGTACGGCTATGGCTATGGCTACGGCCACGAGACGCCACCCGAAGCCGACGTTGACGACGAGCAGGATGACTACCGCCGCGCGGCGTGATCCGATCCAGAAGCAGTCGTTCGACGAAGTCTACTTCGACCCGGCCGGGATCAACCACCGGGTGGCCGCGATTTGTAGGATGGGCACTCTTGCCCGTCTGCTCTTCGACACCCAAGCTGGACGGGCAAGAGTGCCCATCCTACGAGGTTGTACTTGGTCGAGTCCCCGAGCCGACGCTATCATCCAGCCTTGATCGCGTGATCCGGCTTGCCATCCAGCCTTTTGATTTCGAGAGACCTCCATGTCCGACTTCCGTACCGAACACGATTCGATGGGCGACGTTCGAGTTCCCGCACAAGCCTACTACGGCGCGCAGACGCAGCGCGCGGTCGAGAACTTTCCCGTGTCGGGCTGGCCGCTGCGACACGAGCTGATCCGCGCGATGGGCCTCGTCAAATGGGCGGCCGGTGTCGCGAATCGCGATCTCGGCAAGCTGACCGGCTCCGGTAAGAACACGCTCAATGCGACGCAGGTGGACGCGATGCTGAACGCCGCGCGAGAAGTCGCCGCCGGAAAGTTCGATGAGCAGTTCCCCGTCGATGTCTTCCAGACCGGCTCGGGCACGTCGAGCAACATGAACGTCAACGAGGTCATCTCAAACCGCGCCATCGAGATCGTCGGCGGAGACCGCTTCGACCAGAAGAAGCCGATCCACCCGAACGACCACGTCAACATGGGCCAAAGCACAAACGACACGTTTCCGACGGCAATTCACGTCGCAGTCGCGATGAGTATTCACGCGAAGCTGATCCCGGCGCTGTCGCGCTTCGCCGACGTGTTGAAAGAGAAGGCGCGGCGCTGGGACGAGATCATCAAGATCGGCCGCACGCATCTCGCCGACGCGACGCCGCTGCGACTCGGGCAGGAGTTCGGCGGCTTCGCCCGCCAGTTGGAACTGTCGGTCGGCCGCGCGAAGCAGGCGTTGCAGGCGGTCTTGGAACTGCCGGTCGGTGGGACGGCGGTCGGCTCGGGAATCAACACGCATCCCGACTTTGCCCGC
>JAYUFF010001008.1:0-3406 GCA_043738825.1 Schlesneria sp. | reverse complement strand
GAGTCGTACAGGACGTGCCGCCATACATGATGTCGGTCAGCGCCGACGACCCCACGATTGCCACGATCAACGTGGTCGGCATGCGGCGGCGAGGCATCTCCGATTCCGCGATCGCTTTCGTCCGCCAGGCCTTCAAGTTGATCTACCGCGAACACAAGAAGATCTCGGACATTCGCTCGCTGTTGATTGAGAAAGCCGACGGAGCGGTGCCGATCGAACTGATGACGCTGCTGAACTTCGTCGAATGGACCGCGAAGGGCAAGAACGGTCGCGGCCGGGAAGCGTTCCGCAACCAACCTCAACCCGCCGCCGAATCCGAACGCCGCGCCGCGTGAGTCTCGTTGAGGGTTGAGAGTTGATGGTGAGAAGACATCGACCATGACCGTTCAACTGACTTCTGACCCTCGACCTTCAACCATAGACCCTCCACCATGCCCCGCTTGCGAATGGCCGTTGTCGGTGTCGGTGCTCTCGGTCGCCATCATGCGCGAATTCTGAGTGAGAATCCCCACGTCGATCTGGTGGCCGTCGCCGACAGCCGGCCCGAGCAGGGTCAGGACATCGCCGCCAAGTGTCACACGCGCTGGGTCGCCGACTATCGTGACCTGCTGAGCCGCAACATCCTCGATGCCGTCTCGGTCGTGGTCCCCACGGTGGCACATCGTGAGGTCGCCGGAGCCTTCCTCGAAGCCGGAATCCCCGTCCTGGTGGAGAAGCCTCTGGCAGCGAACGCCTCGCACGCCGAGCAGCTTGTCGATCTTGCGTCGCGGCACGACGCGTTGATTCAGGTCGGACACATCGAACGATTCAATCCCGCCTTCCAAGCGGCGAGGTCGCTGATCGTCGAGCCGAAGTACATTCGAGCCGAACGAACCAGCGGCTACACGTTCCGGTCAACCGACATCGGCGTCGTCCATGATTTGATGATTCACGACATCGACCTCGTGTTGTCTCTGGTGCGCAGCCCGCTGCACAGTGTTGAGGCCTTCGGCGTGACGGTCATCGGTGGCTTTGAAGATGTCGCTCAAGCCCGCCTCAGATTTGAGAACGGTTGCATAGCCGACCTGACGGCGAGTCGCATCAGCCCCACGGTGGCGAGGACTCTGCAAGCCTGGTCGGCCGGCGGTTGTGTGACCTGCGACATGCACACTCGCGAAGTGAAACGGTTCGCGCCATCCGACGCCTTGCGGTTCGGACCGGCTCCACTCGACCTGGCCCGCCAACCGGGAGCCGACATCGAACAACTTAAGAAAGACATCTTCGGCCACTTTGTCGCGGTCGAGGCTATTCCGGTCGATGTCTCCGGTCCCGACGCCCTCAAGCAAGAACTGACGGAGTTCGTCGATTGCGTGCAGAACCGACGTGAGCCTCACGTTGATGGTGAGCAAGCGCTCCAAGCCATGATCGTCGCTGACGCCGTCTTGAAGAGTCTGGCCGCTCACCGGTGGAACGGTCTCGCCCCCGGAGCCATCGAGCCGCAGTTCCACGGCTCAACGATTCGCCGTGACGCGGCATAGCGTTCCCGATCAGCCCAACTCGGCGAGCTTCGCCGCCACTGCGGCGACATGGCCTTCGACTTTGACCTTGGGCCAGACGGCCGCGATCTTCCCCAACTTGTCGATCAGGAATGTCGCACGCTGAATTCCCATCGACTTCTTGCCGTACAAGTTCTTCTCAACCCAGACGCCATACTTTTCGGCGACCTCATGGTTTTCGTCGGCCAGCAGTGGGAACGGCAGTGAAAACTTGCCCGCGAACTTTTGGTGAGTCAGCACGGAATCGGTGCTGACTCCCAGGACGATGGTCTCCGCCGATTGAAAATCTCCGATGTGATCGCGGAACCCGCACGCTTCGGTCGTACATCCGGCGGTGTCATCTCGGGGATAGAAGTACAGCACGACATTCTGCTTCCCCTTGAACTGACTCAACTTGTATCGGCCTTCTGGAAACGCAGGCAGATCGAATGCGGGAGCTTTCGTTCCCACCGCCGGGACAATCAGGTCGGGCATGATGTTCCTTGAGCCGTAACTGGGAAAAACATTGATCGGTAAGACGTTGTCACCATCCGGTTCGTTGGGAATCGAGTGACCTCCACCGCAAAGTCAGACATTAAATCATGGCCCAATCTCCTGTTTTGCCTGCTCGAACCAAGTGTCAAATCCCCACCGAACCTACCCTGAGAACGATTTTGCCGCAGAACACTGTGCGCCTGTCAACCTTTGGCTTGACCCAGGCGGGAACCCAAACCCATAATCTGCCGCCGTTTCAATCTGCCGCCGAATAAAACTCGACCTTTGAACCATCGCCAAGGTTTGTGCCCATGCTCAAGAAAGCTGACTTGGAAGAATTCCAGCGGTTGCTGTTGGCCCTTCGTGCGCGGGTCCGCGGTGATGTCAAACAAATGACGCACGAGGCACTCGACCGGAATGAGAACGGCACCGAGTCCAAGTCCCCGACGCATTTGGCCGAACTGGGGACGGAGACCTATGAACTCGACTTTGCCTTGCGGCGCGTCGAGAACGAGCAGGAATTTCTGGGGCAGATCGACGCCGCTTTGGTGCGGATTGCCAACGAATCCTTCGGGATCTGTGAGGGCTGTCAGGTCGCCGGCCGCTCCTTGGCGAAGTCGGTGATTCCGAAGCCACGATTGCGAGTCATCCCGTACACCAAGAATTGTGTCGAATGCGAACGGAAGCGCGAAGAGAACGCATGGTAGAGTCGTCCAACGCTGGAAACCTGACGCCGGTTTCCGCCACCATCGCTGATCCGGCGCAGTCGGTTCCACGCGCCGATTCGAGCAGGAAACATGGCCCTTCCCCGGTCAGACTGCTCGTCTTGGCTTTGATCTCAGTTGGCGGCCTGGCTTGGGACTTGTGGAGCAAGCATCAGGTGTTCGCCGCGCTGGGGTGTCCCGGTGTACTGCCCGGTCCCGGCGTGTGGCCCGTCTGGAAAGGTCAGGTGCTGGGCGTCTCGATCCAGTTCCAACTGGAGACGACTTTCAACCACGGTGCCCTGTGGGGCATGGGCCAGGGCCAGACGTGGCTCTTCGCTTCCCTGAGCTTTGTGGCTGTCGGAGTGATCGCCTACTTCCTGTGGAGTGGTCAGGTCACGGTTTCAAAGTGGTTGACGGTGGCAACCGGGCTGTTGCTCGCCGGGACACTTGGAAACCTGTTTGATCGGCTCGGCCTGCATGGCATCAAGGACGAAAAGGGCCAAGCCATTTACGCGGTGCGAGACTTCCTCGACTGGTATTTCGGCACCTTCCACTGGGCGACGTTCAATTTCGCCGACACGTATCTGGTTGTCGGCGCGATCATGCTGGTCGTCCACTCGTTCTTCATCCCGCCTCACGAGACGAACTCCGCCGCAAGTTCAACGTCCTCGTAGTGCGGACGCCTTCGTCCGG
>JAYUFF010001007.1:0-3410 GCA_043738825.1 Schlesneria sp. | reverse complement strand
TCAACGTCACCGCCGCCACGTTTCAGCAGGAGGTCATGCAGCGGTCGCTCGAACTGCCCGTGGTCATCGACTTCTGGGCACCGTGGTGTCAGCCGTGCCAGCAACTCGCACCGGTCTTGGAAAAACTGGCGACTGAGTTCGCGGGCAAGTTCATCCTCGCCAAGGTCAACACGGATGAGGAACCGAACATCTCGCAGGCCTTCGGGATTCAGTCGCTGCCAACCGTGGTGGCCTTCGCGAACGGCCAGCCCGTCGATCAGTTTGTCGGGATGCTGAGCGAAGAGCAGATCAGGCAATGGCTGACTCCGCTGCTCCCTTCGCCCGCGCAGACCCTCGCCCGTGAGGCGGCCGCGCTCGTCGAGACCGATCCTCAAGCGGCCGAGGCCAAGTACCGCGAGGCCCTCGCACTGGTGCCCGAAGAAGATTCGCTGAAGGTCTGTCTTGCAAGCGTGCTGCTCAAGCAGGGCCGGTTCGACGAATGCCAGTCGCAACTCGACGTGCTCGCGCAGCGCGGCTTCCTCGAACCGGAGGCCGAGCGGATCAAGTCGGAGCTCGAAGTGCGCGTCGCCGCCGCCGAGAGTGGAGGCGTGGACGAAGCCCGCAAGGCGGCCGAGGCCGATCCGTTGAACCTCGTCCTGCAAGTCCGAGTCGCCGACGCGCTCGCGGCCTCGTCCCAGCATCGTAAGGCACTGGAACTGTGCCTCGACGTGGTGCTGAAGGATTTCGGCGATGCCCGCACCGCCGCGAAGGAGACGATGGTCAAAATCTTCTCGATCCTCGGCCCCGCCTCCGAACTGACGGGTGAGTTCCGCCGCAAACTTTCGACCGCGCTGTATTGAAGAGAGGCAACCACGAAATACACGAAAGGCACGAAACGGAGTCGGAAAGCGAAGAGTGGGAACCACGAATCTCACGAATCGAACGAATCTGAAGACGGGAAGCACGGTGAAGAGTAAGGCAACCACAGATCACACAGATTTCACAGATGGGCACAGATCAGACGAAGAGAAAGTGGCGGGTAACCAGCAGGCCAGCTCACCGTCTTCCCGCCTTTGCCTTCCATCGGTGTCATCCGTGAAATCTGTGGTCGTTTTCGCCTTCCGCCTGATCGCCTTCCTCTTCAGATTCGTGCTATTCGTACTACTAACGTTTTGTTTCTTCGCGGGGCGCGAAGAATTTGGAACACTGATTGACACTGAATCTTCGCTGTTTCGGATGAGTGAAGATCAGCGAAGATCAGTGTTCTTTCTTTCTGACGCCTTGATCCTTTCAGTTTGGTTGCGGCCGAACGAGGTGAAGCCGCGCTGGGAGATTCGTGGTTCACCTCTTTGCCTCCCTTTCGTGCGTTTCGAGTCTTTCGTGGTTCCAACTCTTCCGACCGATCACCAATTCGCCGCTTCAAAACGGTCTGATGCGTTCGTAGAATCGGGGCCGCTGCCTGCCCGAGTACTTCCCGCCCGCCCGCCTTCCGTCTGAGGATCGATTCACGATGACTGCACTCGCTCGCTTCGTCGCCTTTACTTCGCTCGCCGTTGTGGCGGCGATCCGTTTGCCGGCCTCCGCAGCGTTCGCTCAGGAGGTGGCGGACGAGGCGAAGGAGCCTGTGCGGGCGACCGCTGTCGTCAACTTCTCGTTCGATGAGGAGAGCGGTCCCGCGAAAGACTCGGCCACGGCGGGAACCGTTCCCGACGAGGGAAAGTTCGTCAATGATCCGCTTCGCATGGCGAGTCCCTTCTGGAACCAGACCGGCAAGAAGGCCGTGCAGCTCGACGCGACGAAGATGCAGTTCATTGAGATCGCCGACGGCGCGGATGTTGATGCGCCGCAAGCCGTCTCGTTCGGGATGTTGGTCGTCAACCTGACCGAGCCGACCGACGCGGCCTACCACGGCCTCGTCGCCAAGCGCGGTGTACAGGAGGGGAAGGTCTTCACAAACTACGGCATCAACTTCGCGATGCAGGCGGACAACCTGCAGCTCTATATCAGCGATGGCAGTGGTTACAAGGTGGTCAACTATAGCTCGAAGGAGGCCCTGCCCGTTCGCAAGCTGGTGTATCTGACCGCCACGTTCCTCGTCGCCGACGCTCCGACGCCGGACGACGACACCGACCTGGACGATGTGCGCGTGATGCTCTTCGTCAACGGCGAGCCTTTGACGCCGAAGGCTTCGCCGGGTGGCTTCGTCATCAAGAATGAAGCGTGGATCACCAACGTGAACGTGGCCGGGCTGATCAACAACCTGCCGACCACGATCGGACGGAGTGAGGCGGCGGGCGAGTACCTCAGTGCCGTGATCGACGAGTTCTCGTTGTTTCAGCAGGCTCTGTCGCCGCCTCAAGCGAAGAAGCTGTTCCTCGAAGTGGCGGGAGCCAACGTCGCGAAGCTGATCGCCGCGGACAAGCCGGTCCCGGCCATCGTGCCGGTGATTGGAAGTCTGTCGCAACCAGGAATTCAAATCGGCCAGATGACGCAGCTCGTCGTGAACGGCACCGACCTCGGGCCGGAACCGGCGGCGGTGTTTCCTCTGCCCGGAGTGCAGTTCGCCGTGGCAGAAGGTTCGGCTCCGAATCGACTCGTGCTGAACGTGACCGTTCCTGCCGACACGACTCCCGGCATCTTTCCATTGTGGGTGAAGTCACCGGCGGGCGTGAGCAAGTCGGTCGCGCTGGCCCTCGATCGTCTGCCACAGGTTGCCGTGGAAGGTTCCGCGCCCGACAAGCTCGCCGTGTTGCCTGCCGCCTTCTTCGGGAGTCTGTCCGGCGGCCAGCAGCATCGCGTTTACTTCGCAGGAACGAAGGGCCAGCGCGTGGTGGCCGATGTCGAACTGAAGCGGCTCGGCGCGGCCGCCAATCCGGTCGTCGAGATCAAATCGCCAGCGGGGACTCCTATCGCTATCGGTTGGGGACAGAGTTCACTGAAAGGTGACGCGCGGGCCGAGATCGTTCTCCCAAGCGATGGCGTCTATTCCATTGAACTGCATGACCTGACGTTCGGTGGGCCGGGCCAAAGCCCGTTTCGGCTGAAGGTCGGTGATTTGAAGCTCGTCGATGCGGTGCTGCCTGCGGCGGCTGTGGCCGGGCCGATGGAAGTCGAACCGGTGGGGAGCGGCTTCGCACCGGGCACGAAGCTGGCGGGAGTGTTTGCCTCCGCGAGCGAAAGCGCGAGCGGAATTTTTTCATTGCCGATGGAGTCGGGCGTGGCGAGCGGCATCCCGTCGATGCCCGTCAGTCGCGGGACCGAGATCGTCGAAGCCGCACGCTCCGTCGATGGAGCACTTCAAACCGTCGATGCCACGTTCGCGCAGCCTCCCATCAAGCCGGTGGCCATCAGCGGTCGAGTCGCCTCGAAGGGCGAACGCGATCGGTTCTTGCTCAATGTCACCGCCGGACAACGATTGAAATTGACGCTGC
>JAYUFF010001006.1:0-9025 GCA_043738825.1 Schlesneria sp. | reverse complement strand
GTCCCGACTGCGGCACGACTCTGCGGATTCGCGACCGGACGTTCGTCGGCCGACAGGTGCAGTGCCCCGAGTGCCACGTCGCACTGCTCATCGAACTTGACCGTGACGAGACTCTCACGGCGCGAAAGCCGCCCATCGACAAGTCGCTGAAATCGGCGCGGGCCGCGGCGAGCCAGTCGGCCGTGATGAGCGATGAGCCTCGCGCGCCAACATGGATCGATGCACTCCGTCGCGCGATCGGTTCGCCGCTGGTGATGGCGTGGGCACTGGGTCTGGCTGTGACAGCGCTCGTCGTCGTGGCGATGCTTCGACCGGCCGTCCGCTTCCGTTCACCGGGAAGTTCAGTTCGACCGCAGACGGCGATCGACAGTCCGGTCACTCCCGAGCAGACACAGCCGGAACTCGATGCGAATCAGCATCCCTCGCCAGAGCTGCCTTCGCCGAGTGATCCGCCTGCCGTGCCGATGGTCGATGCAACCACACCGGCCAATGTTCCCGAGCCGCTTCCCGCGAATCCGCTGCCTGCTCAACAGCCCGGAGCGGATCCGGCCGTGAAGCCAATCGTAGCCGATGCGGTAAAACCAACTCTTCCCGCGCCGCCCGTTCCGCCGCCGAGGTCCAAGATCGACTTCGACACCGCACTCAAACAGCGGCTGCTATCGTTCGACCAACCCAAACCGGTCAGCCGTCGCGACCTGATCGAACTCATGGAAGAGATGCTCGGCGCGCCGATCCGCTACGATGCGGTCGAACTCGGCGAGAAGAACCTCGACAAACAAGTGACCTTCAAAGTGGAGAACACCACCCTCGGCGGAGTCCTCAAATCCATCCTCGATCCCGCCGGCTGGGAGTTCGTCACGGAAGAGACTCAACTGCGTATCCGTCCGAAGACAACCGCCGCCTCAACTCCGTGAGCAACTCGTGGAACTCGACGACACCATCTGCTACTGCTTTCACATCTCCAAACGGAAGATCGTGAACTTCGTGCGCGTGCATCAACCGCGTCGCGCGAGTCAGATCAGCGAGTGTGGCGGAGCGGGAACGGGCTGCGGCTGGTGCGTGAACTATCTCAAACGCTACTTCGCGGAAACCCAGGGACCGCCGCTGAGCGATGCCGATGCGCTGACTCCCGCCGAGTACGCGCAACAGCGCGCCGCCTACATCAAGGCCGGTCACGGCAAACCCGCCGCCGGTGCGGTCCCGCTGCCGGAAGAGCAGGATGAATGATGAAGACGGAACACTGATCGACGCTGATCTTCACTCACTCGAATCAGCGAAGATCAGCGCCGATCAGTGTTCCGATTCATACTTTATCCCTGCTTCAAAATCTCATTCACCACGCGCCCCGAGACATCCGTCAGCCGGAAGTCTCGCCCGTTGTAGCGGTAGGTCAGCTTCTCGTGGTTCAGGCCGAGTTGATTCAGGATCGTCGCGTGCAGGTCGTTCACACTGACTCGGTCGATCAGGGCCTTGTGACCGATTTCGTCGGTCTCGCCGAACAGCGTTCCGCCCTTGATGCCTCCTCCCGCCATCCACGTCGTGAAGGCATGAGGATTGTGATCGCGACCCGTTCCCCCCTTTTGGACCAGCGGCAGGCGACCAAACTCGCCCCCCCAGATGACGAGCGTTTCATCGAGCATCCCGCGTTCGGCGAGATCCGTGAGCAGCGCCGAGATCGGCTGATCGGTCTCCGCCGCGAAGCCGGTGTGGTTGCCCGCGATGTTCGCGTGACCGTCCCAACTCCGTTCGTTGTCCATCCCACCCGAATAGATTTGAACGAACCGTACTCCTCGCTCGACCATCCGCCGCGCGGTCAAACACTGCTTGGCGAAGTGAGCACACTTCGGATTGTCGAGTCCGTACAGCTTCTGCGTGACGTCACTCTCCTTCGCCAAGTCGAGAGCTTCTGGCGCGGCCATCTGCATGCGATAGGCCAGCTCGAACGATTCGATCCGTGCGGCGAGTTCCGTCTCGGCCGGATGCTGTTCGAGTTGCAAGCGATTCAGCTTTCCGAGCAGGTCGAGCTGCGCCCGCTGTTGCGGCCCGGACAACTCGGCCGCGCGGTTCAGGTTCTCGATCGGATCGCCCTGCGGTTTGAGAGCCGTTCCCTGGAAGATGCTCGGCAGATAACCGGCCCCCCAATTCTGAGCGTGTCCCTTGGGGATGCCGCGACCCAGAGTGTCGTACATCACAACAAAGGACGGCAGGTTCTGACTCTCACTGCCGAGGCCATACGTCACCCACGCTCCAACACACGGCGAACCCTGTCGCGCACTTCCCGTGTTGATCCGGAACAGCGCGGGCGAGTGATTGTTCGAGTCGGTCCAGCACGAGTAGACGAACGCCATCTTATCGACGTGCGTGGCCATCTTCGGAAAGATCTCGCTGACCCACGCTCCACTCTCGCCATGCTGAGCGAACTTGAACGGAGACTTCATCAGCGGCCCACCCTGCCCCGCGAAGAAGCCGGTCGTCTGGTCAAACCCCGCCAACTCCTTGCCATCCCGTTTTTCGAGTTCGGGCTTGTAGTCCCACGTATCGACCTGCGAAGGCCCGCCATTCATGAACAGCCAGATCACCGACTTGGCCTTCCCCGGAAAATGCCCCGCATGCGGCGCGAGCGGATTCAAACTCCCCGCCGTCGCCGCCTGAGAAACCCGCCCCTCCTGAGCCAACAACCCCGCCAAAGCGACCGCCCC
Source organism: Schlesneria sp. (assembly GCA_043738825.1). Lineage (GTDB taxonomy): Bacteria > Planctomycetota > Planctomycetia > Planctomycetales > Planctomycetaceae > Schlesneria. The sequence continues at coordinate 6,326 of JAYUFF010001006.1, read as the reverse complement.
AAACCCATTCCCAGCCCGCCGCAAAAACTCGCGCCGAGAACCGAACGCGGGAGAAGGCGGAGCAAACAGAGTCGAGTGGTTCATGTCAGCCTCATCAATTCGTGTGGGATGAAAAGCGTAGCAGGGATGACGGGTTCGAGGATGAACGACTACTCAGTCGAACCGTGATTTGAATTGGAGTCGCCGTTGTCAATCGCGTTGGGTGGCGAGTCGGACGCTCTCACCAGCGCCGCGTCGTGATGTTCTAATTCTCGAGCCAATGCGATGGCTGCGCGATGTCGAGAGCCGATTCGCGAACAGAGCCAGGACAAACTCGCGCCCACGAAGAGTGTCGCCCCGACAATCTTGACCACAAACCACACGAGCCCTTCCTTCGCGACTTTGTTGGCGTGGCGTTGAGCGTCGGCGGGAATGGTAAACGTAGCAACCTCCGCAAAGCGATTCTCACGGAGTTCAAAGTCCGGTCGCGTGGGTGGTCCGTAGGCGCGGGCCAACTTCATGGCGACCACGGCATGTTCCACTTTTCCATTCAAAGCCATCACGTTCGCGAGGTCGAAGAACAGGTCTGCCACCACGTCATTCGGGGGCGGTACCAGAGATGTTCTTTCAGTCAGTTGGTGCTCCAGCGCTGTCGCGAGACTTGGCAGCGTCAGTCCCGAATAGAGGCGATCCAGTGCTTCTGGGGAAGGCTCTGCCGGATTCCGGTCCATTCCAAAGTCGAGTCCCAGCACGGACCGTTCACTGAGCAATCGACTGTTCGTCGTCTGTTCGCGCCGGATTTCGAGAATACGAACGTGCAACCATTCGGTACCGCGATGCGAGGAGGGACTGCGTTCGATGCCGGTTTTCACCCAGAATAGAGCCTTGTCGAGGTCGCCGTTCAATTCATAGGCCACACCCAAATTGGCCGCCGTGAAATACTGACCCGGCTTCTCGGCTTCGATCTCATTCAGGACACCGAGTGCCGATGAAGAATCACCCATTCGAATCTGCGCGACGGCCAGATCGTTCATCGCGTGCAGGTCTTTCGATCCCCGTTCCAACATTCGACGACGCGACACATCCAGTTCGTTCGGACTGTGGACTCGGCGAAACTGGGACTCAAACACGAGCCACGGCGGTTTTCTGCTTTGGACGGCTGTCGTTGACCCGTCCAACCCCGTCGTCGAGAACTCAAATGTCGGTTGGTACTCGTTCAGGCACGCGGAGGCGACACTCCAGATTGCCAGACACGAGGCAGTCGTGATGCTGGATACAAGACGGGCCTGGTGCATCTGTCTCTCCTGACTGAGGGCGTGACGGGAACAGGAATCATCGTAGCGCGACAGAGCGCGAGGCTATCGTGCTGCAGAGTCTCGTGTCAAACGCTGAGGCTGATCTGTGCGAAACGTGCGAAATCAGGGGCGGTGCCACGAGGCGTCCCTCAGGACATCCGTCTCGTAACGACGAATCGAGTCGATCAATCCCGAGGCGTCGGGCAACTGCTTTGTTTCCGCGAACGTCTGCAAGGTGGCGCGAGCGGCGGCGACCAGTTGGCGCGCATTGCCCTGCTTGAGCGTGCGGTCGATGTCGTAGTCGGCCCGGTTGCGATCACCCCGCAACGAGTTGAGTTGGTGACCGGCATGCTCGATCATCGGGACGCCACAATTGGAAAGTCTGAGCGACAGATACGCATGAGCCACCTCACCTCGCGGCACCTCAAACCCGAGCTGTCGCATCAAACCACGGGCTTCATGGAAGACGGCGTAGTAGGCTCGACTGACGGACGAACGCCATGCTACTTCCGTTTGGGCGTCGGCCCACTGCTCGGCAAGTTCGAGCAAGTCTGTGGGGACAATCATTCGTCAAACTCCACGCTGAGCCGAAACACATGTTTCAATGGTGCCGGACACACATCAGACAGTTCGCGATGCCAGCGATGGTAGGCATCGACGCTGCTCTGCCCGGTGAACTTCGCGGCACGAACGACAATGGCCAGATGGAAGTCGTTGGCAATCTCGGGATCGTCATCGATCTCAATCGAGCCCCCCGTTTCTGGAAAAACGGATCGGGTCATCGCAAGGACCGCGGGGAGTTCCGCGCGAACACCCAGTTGCTCCGCCAGCGAATCGACTTCAGGCGACATTGAGATGTTCGGCACAGTGGTTACGGCCATGTCGTGGACTCCGTCGGGACGGACTTGATCAGGCGCTGCTCAACACAAGAACTTCATCGACATACTCTGTATCGGCCGAAATGACCGGCTTCAATGCTTCACGGCTGTTCGCGTCGTCTGGCGTGGATGAACTCGACGATCTGTTGTGCATCGAGATGCAGGTCAATGCCCGGCACATCGAGCGGCGATTTATGCGCGGCATCGGGTTGCAGGACGAAGACCCGGCCGTCGGGACGCTGAATGCGAATCGAACCCTCCTGAGCGGCACGCTCCAAGAGTGTGCCGAGAGACTCTTGAGTTTCCTGGTACGTCGTCATCAGTTGGCCACCTCCACAACATCGACCCCGGCACGTCGAGCGGCATCAACCAACACTCGATCCAAGGTAAGCAGCCGACAGCAGGGTACGCACCAGAGCGCGAGGCTATCGTGCTGCGGAGTCTCGTGTCAAACGCTGAGGCTGATCTGCGAGAGGCCGATTCGCGCGTGGCCACCTCATGTGAGGCACTTCAGTTCCAGAAAGTTCTTAACTTGCCGGTGTGCGGTGGATATCATGTGACTCGTTGGCGGTAGGACGGGCGATTCACGAGACAGTTCTGAATCGCTTTCGGGGCCGGTTGGATGCCTCGGACACAATCTCCATCGCATCTCACCGGCCGTTGGCACCATCACTTGGTGGGAGGCCCTGCTCCCGTTTTTCTTTTCCAGATCGCGCCTGCTCTTGAGGGTGCGAGCGCGATCGCATGACAGCGAGGTGCGCGATGAAGAATTTGTTGGTTGCCGTCGATTTTTCGGATGTGACTGATCGCGTCGTGGCCACGGCCGAGCAGATGGCTCGCGCGTTCGGGGCGAAGATCTGGCTGACGCATGTCGTCGCCGAGGTCTCACCGATGGCCAGCCTGGGTGAGGTTCCCTTCCATTGGCCGGCGATTGACACGGAATCGCCCGAGCGATTTCCCGAGGAACAACGCCGGATGAACGAGCTGCTGGCCAGCCTGAAGGGGAAGGGGCTCAACGCCGAGTCGCTGCTGATTCGCGGTTCGGCCGTCATCGAGATTCTCGCGATGGCCGAGCAGTATGAGATCGACATGATCCTCATGGGTTCGCACGGACACGGCGCGTGGTACGAACTGGTGGTCGGTACGGTCAGCGAAGGTGTGCTCCACCGCGCTGCCTGTCCGACGTTGATCGTGCCCAGTGCGAAGCCCCAGAAACAGAAACAGAAAGTCGCGAGACATTGGGAGGAACCGGTGGCGACGGGGTACTGATCTCCGCTTTGCGTTTGCGTTGTGCCATTCACCGCGTTCCTCACCAGGGCGCGGTTTTTTGTTGGTGGTCATCGTCGAACACGGCTGCCAACGGTTGTGTTCGACCTCACGCGACCGAAAGTGACGCATCGTCGTTTAACCGCGTGGGCAACACCCCCGCGCGTTTGACGTTGTGCCTGCGATCGACGCGCGGGGCGTTGCCCACGCGGTTAAACGAGTCATTTCTGACGCGCGAGGTTTCACTCCGTGTAGATGAACTCGTTCAAACAAAACAGCACCTGGCAGAAGTCGATCAGGGCGCGGGAAAGGCCCGCGTTGGGATCGGTGGCCGAGTACGAGGCCCCTTGTTGGCGGAGAAACTCGACCGTGCCGGCGAGTTCGTCGGAGGTTGGGTTGCGGCTGATGGCGGTGAGGTAGCCGAGTCTCACCGCATCGTCGAGCGACTGCATCGCGACGGGCTGAAGCCGCGCGGCGAACTGGCGCGAGGCGTCTCGCACTTGTGGGTTGTTCATCAGGAGGAGGGCTTGCGGCGCGATCGTGGTTTGCGGGCGTTCGGCCACGGGCGTTGTGCCGTCGGGCGCATCGAAGACCGTCATCGACGGCATCAACTGGCTCCGTTTCACCGTGAAATAGAGGCTGCGGCGGCGATGGCTTTCGTCCAGCTTGCCGGGACCGTAGAGGCGGTCGTCGAGTTGGCCGCTCACGGCGAGGACCGCGTCACGGATCGCTTCGGCCTCCAAACGGCGGCGCGGCCGGTGCCAGAGGAGCTTGTTTTCGCGATCGATCGCGGCGCGGGCTTCGTCCGTGTCACACGATTGCCGATAGATGTTGCTCGACAGGATCAGGCGGTGGATCGGTTTCAGTTCCCAGTTGTGGCGGATGAGTTCGCTGGCGAGGAAGTCGAGCAACTCGGGATGGCTCGGCAGTTCGCCGCGCGTGCCGAAGTCGGACGGCGTCGTCACGAGGCCGCGTCCCAGATGATGCTGCCACAGCCGGTTGACGATGACGCGCGCGAGCAGGTTGCCCGCTCCGGCCTCACGGTCCAGCAGCCAGTTCGTCAGCGAGGTTCGCTGGAACGACGTGCGCGCTCCCTGCGGCGCGGGCGTCTGGAAGAGTTGCGGCGTGTCGGGGTTGGTCATCAGGACTTGCAGGAAGCCTTGCGTGGCGACGGCGTCCTTGTTGTTCGGCTCGCCGCGTCGCAGGAAGTGGGTCTCTTTCAAGAATTCGGACTCGGCCTGCGTGTGGAGCTTCACGGGCGGCAGGCCCTCGCTCGCGACGAGCACCTTTTGCAACCGTGGCTTCGGCATGGTTGCGGCATGCGCGGCACGGCGGTCTTCGAGTTGCTTCCAGCCCGCGTCCTGAGGCTTGTACCAGTCGAAGGCCGCTCGTTTTTCGTCGGCCGTCAGTTGATCGAACGGTTTCGTCAGCAGTGCAAGGATTGCCTCGTTCCATGCGCCGCCGGTCGTCGCCGCCTGATCGGCCTTCTGCGACAGCGTGAGTCTCGGTCGGCCGATCGAATGCTGCGCGTTGTTGCTGTACTTCAGCACGATCGTGACGACCGTGCCGCTCTCGAACCCGAACGGTTCGACGCACGAGAAGACGGCGGCGTGATCCTTGCCGAACTCGGGATCGACCGCCCACGCCGATTGCGGGTTGTCGTCGATGGCTGCCGCGACGGGGAGGCCGTTCTGCTCGAAGGTCGCCTTGGCGGCGGTCAGCTTGACGGGAGTCGGCTTCACATCGGCCGCCGCTCCCACGGGGAGGACCGTCACGGCGAAGTCGGACAGCGCGAAGTTGCCGTTCGCCGCGCGACCCGGTCCCGATTTGGTGAACGACGGGTGCGCGAGGGCCTCCAACCGCAGCGACTTCACGTCGCGCAGCTTCGTCGTAAAGGTGATCGTGACGACATCGTTGTCGGGGCTGGTGCCGCTTTGCAGCCACGACTCATCCGGCTGCTTCGTGTACGCCGCGTTCCCCTGCGACTTGATCGCGAGGTCGGCCGGGACGAGCCACACCGGATTCTCCTTGGGCGCATCGCGCGAGGCCTGCCACTTGGCAAACTGTGGCGGCATCTGAGTCGCCTCGTACTCGCGCACGGCCTGCTCGAACGGAGCGTGATCGCGGTCGTAGTCGGACTTGGCCCGCTCGTAGCCCTCGGGATCGAAGTCGAGTTCCACTTCGCTGCGGATCGTCGTCGTGAACGTGGAAAGGAGGCGGTAGTAATCGGCCTGCGGGATCGGATCGAACTTGTGATCGTGGCAGCGCGCACAGCCGATCGTCAGGCCGAGCATCGACGTGCCGATCGTGGCGAGCATGTCGTCCATCTCGTCATAGCGGTGCTTCTCGACCTCGTTCTTGGTGATCTGCGTCGAGTGAACGCCCGCCGCGAGGAAGCCCGTCGCCATCATCGCCTGCCGGTCGTTCGGGGCGAGTTCATCTCCCGCGATCTGCCAGCGCACGAACTGGTCGTAGGGCATCCCCTGATTGAGGGCCTGCACCACGAAGTCGCGGTAATGGAACGCCGACGGCCGGTCGTAGTCGTGTTCAAACCCGTGGCTCTCGGCGAACCGGGCAAGGTCCAGCCAGCGACGGCCCCACCGCTCCCCGTAATGCGGATCGGCGAGCAACCGTTCGACCACTCGCTCGTAAGCGTCGGGCCGTTCATCGTGGACGAACGCATCGACCTCGTCGGCACTCGGCGGCAGGCCGATCACGTCGAAGAACGCGCGGCGAATCAACTCGGCGCGGCCGACGGTCTGGTTGGGAGTCACCTTCGCTTCGTTGAGCTTCTGCAAAATGAAGCGGTCCACGGGCGAACCGGCCCAACCGCGAGCGTCCTCCACAGCGGGAGGCGACACTTTCTTCAGCGGCTGAAATGACCAGAACGCTTTCTTCTCGGACGCGA